>CAYVIG010000024.1:0-18444 GCA_964451445.1 uncultured Dehalococcoidia bacterium | reverse complement strand
CTGCAATCGACCCCTCTCGCGTGATCGGCTGCATCATCTACCCCTCAACCGTGATCACCAAGCCTGGAGAGATCGAACACATTGAGGGCAACCGGTTTTCCATCGGCGAGTTGGACGGCACCAGCAGTGACCGCTGCAAGAGTCTGGCCGCGGCTCTGATCTCCGCCGGGTTCAAAGCGCCGATACGCAGCCGCATTCGCCACGACCTTTGGATCAAGCTGCTGGGGAATGTGGTGTTCAACCCGATGAGCGCCCTCACGGGGGCAACACTCGAGGAGATGGCGACCCACCCTGAATCCAGCGACGTCGCCCGCGCTATGATGGCCGAGGCTGATGAACTGGCCGAGGCTTTGGGCGTCCGTCTGCCGCTGACCATTGACCAGCGGATGGACGGCGCGCGTAAGGTCGGGGCGCACAAGACGTCAATGCTCCAAGATCTGGAGTCGGGTCGGCCAATGGAACTGGAAAGCGTTGTGGGAGTGGTGATCGAGCTGGGCGAAAAGCTGGGGCTTCCCATGCCCCACACCAGGACCCTCTACTCCTGCACCAAGCTCCTCAGCCAGGTGCGTAACAACTAGAGCGCCTCACTGCCCGTCATTCCAGCGAAAGCCGGAATCCTATCGCCACATCCGCTCGTCCTGGGTTAAGCAAACGCCACCTACACCTATCTTAGCATCAGGCATTGGCGTACTCTCAATCTCCACTTGGCTCGACCAGATATCCAAAGTAGCCTAGATTGTTTTTGTGGCCCCGTGTCAGATTTACTCTGACCTTCAGCACCACCTGGGTTCAGGTACGAAAAGCCCCTGGGCTCAACACCCAAGGGCTTTTCTTATCGCTGAATGTGGCCTAATTCGAACAAGATATTTCCCGTCGAAACAACAACAATGGGCGGATACTAATATCCGCCCATTGTTGTACGCGACCGAAACCCTATTGAGTTAGTCGGGATCCAAGGAATGGTTCAGTAAATCGGCAAGTTCACTGAATCCCTTCATCGAACCATAGGCCGCTGCCCGATTTTGAGTCTTATCCCAGAAGCCAGCGTCGGTAATCTCCGGGCTCACTCCCAGGAATTCCTCAAAGGTCTCCTGGTCCCACTCCCTGCGGCCGTGATATATCCAAGGCAATAGCCGGTCCCGGAGAACTAAATGCAGGGCAAACAACCCAGGGGTTTTCTGGATTACATAGTCGTCAGGATCAGCGAAGGCCTTAGGAACCACGGCTTTAAGGGCACGCGAGTACTCGACTAGGATGCTGGCCATGTAGGCCGATTGCTCATCGAAGCTAGTCCCGGCTCGATCGTTAAATATACCGAGTCCCTCTAGCCAGATATAAATCGGCCTGATGCTGGTCATAACCGATGTCGCCCGGGCTATCTTGTCAGGGAAGTCTCTGCCAACCATATCCGGCATCAGCAACATATCTTCCCAGGGTGAACCAGCGGTCCGGTCCATGATGTCGACCACCTTGGTAACGATGATCTTCCAGCGGTCCTTCGGTGCTACAGAATCCTCGACCTGATGTTCAGCGAGCGCGGTGAGGATCGAGTTGACCAGATCAGTCCGAACGGACTTGGCTGTGCCGTTAATGATGCGGAACTGGTCGAGCTCCTCAGCACGGTCTGACACTTCCATGATGACTACTGGAACTTGCATGCTAGCCGAAGGTTGATGTCCTTTCTCCTCTATTGCGTACCTAAGACCTTCGGTGCGATGCTGCCCGTCGATGATCCGTAAGTCAGAGATTGATGTGCTCTTCTGATACAAATCCCGAATATAAACTTCCTCAGCACGGCCCGACTCTTCTATGATTTTCACTGGAATTTGAACGTCAACACAGGGCAGATGTCCTATTTCATTGATCGCGTATCGGAGACCTTCGACGCGTTGTTGGCCATCGATAATCATCAAGTCGCAGGGCAACTTAAGCCGCAAACAGTTTCGATCGCTAGAACCACTTTCCACGCCATTCTAAAGTTCCAACATCATTCCGGCGGAGGCTGGAATCCAGTAATACTGCTCTTTATGAACGTTCCTGCCGCGAGGATTTCCTGGATTCCAGCTTTCGCTCGGAATGACGGGCTTTGCCGGAGAAGTGGCGAGTGCAAGAAACATGCCTTCAACACAAGTCCGTTCGTCCTAAGCACGTCGAAGGATGCGCGTGAGTCATCCACAGGGCGAAGTCGTCCGGGACATTCCACGGACTAAGTATGAATCTCGGAGGGCTTGCCCTACTCCCAGGGTTTTTCCGCGGCGGCATTCCGGCCTGATATGCGGCCAAATGCCAGGCATTCCCCGATGTTCCCGGTGCCCTGGTAGAGGAAGCTGTAGATCGAGCCAAGCTCCCCGGCGCTGTAGAGCCTGGGCAGCGGGCTACCATCAGGTCGCACCACCTGACCCTTGCCATTGCGCCTGGGCCCGCCCTGGGTGTTCAGCATGGACGGAGAAAGTTCCAGCGCGAAGAACGGGCCTTCCGCAACCGGCTCCAACATCATCGTCCGGCCAAAGACAGTGTCTTCTCCGGCGGCGGAGTCTTTATTCCACCTGCTGACCGTGCTCTCCAAAGTCGGCGCGTCCAAACCAATGGTCTGGGCCAACTCGCCGATGGTATCCGCCTTTTTGATCCACCCTCTGGCAAGCTCGGCGGTGTTGTCATCGCTCCAGTCATAACGGTCGACCATCGTGTTCCAACCAGCTTTGGGGTCCTTATCGTAGAGTGGCCCGGAGGCAAACATCTTCTGGTCGAAGATCATGTACATGGGACATGGCGTCGACAGCGGCCCCCAACGACCCGACTCGTGCACCTTGCCGTGGGAGGTCTTTCGTTTTTCGTCGGCGAACCTGTTGGCGTCTGGACCGACCACGATCATTCCGCCGTCCAACACCTTGGAAAAGTGGAGCGCGACCATGGAGAAGGTCGTCCGGTATTCGGGCACCTTCAAGGCCATGGACGGGCCGGCATAGTTGTTCATGTGCCAGCGGTCGGCGCCGACCTCCATGGCCATGGTGACGCCGTCGCCCTCGTTGTGTGGCGAGCCTGAGGTGTAGCAATACGGCAGGCCCGGAAGGTAATTCCTGATCATCTCCTGGTTGTTCTCAAAGCCACCGCAGGTCAGGATTACGGCCCGGTTGGCCTTCACGTTGATCTGTTTGCCGCCCTGCTCAACTCTCACACCCACGATCTCGCCGGTTCCGTTTCGTTGGATGAGTTCCCTGGCAGGAGACTCATACATGACCTCAATCTCTCTCTCATCCACAACCCGATCGAACAACAGCCAGGTGTTGGAATAGCCGACCACCGGCCCCTCGTGGAACTTGTGGGTGCTGCCGCTGCCGGGAAACTGCGGAAACTCGATCCCCTCCGGTGGGTGTTGGTGCTCCTGAGGGTCGCCGCGGATGCTGGTTAGCCAGTCTTTTTTCGGGCCGATCTCGTCGGCCCACGCCTGTACCACGTCATCCGCCACCGTAAAAGGCCCACAGAGGGCATTGAAGTACTCGATGGCATCCTCCCGGGGTGAGGCGTTCAAGTAGCCCTGACCAGCAACCCTGGTATTGCCGCCTTCCTCTCCCTTGGGGGCTTTTTCCACCATCAACACCGACGCACCGGCGTTCTGGGCCGTGATGGCTGCTGCAGCGCCCGCGCCGCCAAAGCCGACTACGACCACATCTGCTTCTCTATCCCATTGTGTGGGAATCTCACCGCGATTAGACATCTACATCCTCGAATTGTCTGGGGAATGGGATTCCCCGTTAAAAATCTCGTGCCCAATATATCAGGATTCTGCCTGATATTTGCTTTGACCCGCCCTTAACCCAGGCTATTGCCCTCATCCACGTATGAAGTTGTTCCTACCGTGGAAACCTTGATCTGCTGCTTGTAGGTTTTATCGCCCAAGTTGTGCTCGGCGTCGTGAAGTTCAACGATCCAGCCCACCTCGCTGGGTCCGCCCTCAAGGGCTTCTTCCAAGACTCTGCCATACATGCCCTCACCACCAGACAGTCCCAGTATTCTCAGGATGGTGGGGGCGATGTCATAATTTCCCGACGGCGTGTCCAGTTTGACGTTGGACTTAAAGCTTGGGCCTCGGGCGAACAGTATGTTATTCATCTCGTGCTTGCTCATGGAGCCGTGCTGGCCAGTGCCCAGCTCTCCGTAGGTTGAGTAGGCGGTCCCGGAGTAGCCTGCGTCATTGGTATTCGAGTCCCACCGGAAGGACATGGTCAGTTCCGGCACCCGCGGGCCCTCGTTGCCCACCAATGAAGCAGGCAGCGCCCCAGGTATACCGGCAACGGCGTCCGACGCTGTGATGGTGCCACACCAGGGTTGGGACATGAGCCACGCAGCTAGCCGCTTGGTGGTGTCCAGGTCACCGGGTTGGGTGTAAAAGAGGGCCGCGCCGCCGTTCTGGGCCACAACCACTCCTCCTTCCTCCCCACCTGGGGCAAATCCAGCCTCATAAACCAAAGCTTCAACGCCTGCAACTCCGGAGATGGTCGAGTAGCCATGGTCGGACGCCACGATGATGTTGGTGTCCTCAGACCGTCCCGACTCCCTCAACCACTGCAGCATTTCCCCAAACTGGCCGTCGGCCTCCCTGATAGAAGTATCCGACAGATCGGAGCCCACTCCGGCGGCATGCTGGGCCTTGTCGGGCTCCGATGACCAAATCATTGCCACCGCCGGTTCACGCTCCGGAAGCACGTATTCAGTCATGATCCTTGTCGCATGGGCCATTCTCATGGTGTTGGGTCTGGCTTCTTCCGGCCAGGGTCCGAACCGGTCGACCAACGACTCGTGCAGGTCAGATGGCAGAGCGAATGTGGGGTGTATCGTCGCGCCGCCTGAGTCTTCAGCAGTGGGGTTATGGAGATACATGTTGCCGCTGGTCCCGACGCCGATGGCCACGTATTCTTTCCCATGCTCGGCGAGTATCTGACCCAGCGTAGGCGCCAACAGAACCGGAACGCCCGACTTGGCCACCTGGGCCAGTTCCGGCTCCATGGCCGGCATGGCTTTGTCAGCATCGAATTCTCGGATCATCAGCCGGTTCCCCGCCAGGCCGTGGCCGCCGGACGTCATACCTGTAACCATGCTGGAGGCGTTGACCCTGGTCACGGTTGGGAACACCGCGTGGTGGTTGGTAAACGTGACTCCCTCTGCGGCAAAGGCCGACAGGTTCGGCATCAACCGAGGATTCACCTGAGCGGGTTGGAGTCCGTCGAATATGAAGACCAATACTGAGGACATTGTTCTCTCGCTTTGCTTAGTTCTGATTAGGTGCCAAGGCTTTGATGGTGCGCTCGTAAGATTCTTTAAGATCGCCGACGGCTACGGGTGCAATTATGGGCTTCGTTAGTCCCATCGCACGTAATTCTTCGATTCGGGCCAAGCAGACTTCCGCCGATCCGACCACACCAACTTCCTCTTGCATCGACTCGCTGATCGCTGCTGCGACGTTTGGATCGTAGGCGTGGTCTCTCCCAAGCTGGGCGTGCTCCATCTCGGTATCGAAACCGGTATTGCGGAAGAAATTCTGGTAGTGGGCGCTGCTGGCATAGCGGGCTATCTGTCTCTGCAAGCTGGCCCTACCAGCGGCGATGTCGTCGGTCACGGCGACACGGAGGTATCCGGAGATAGCAACCTCTGAGGGGTCCGAGCCTCCTTTAGCCGCACCGTCCCGAACCCTTTGAATCGCCTCTTCCAGGTAATGGGCTGCGGTCCAACTGAGCAGCACACCGTCGGCCACTTCTCCCGCCAACTCAAGCATTCGCGGGCCGAGCGCCGCGATGTAGATGGGTAGTTTTTCATTGGGGGCCGAATCGCCCAGAGAAACCCCGCTCACAGAGATGGCCTGTCCAGAATGACTGACTTTCTCGCCCTGCAACAATCCACGGACGATATGGATCAGGTCTCGCAGGTGGTCTATGGGCCTCTCAAATTTCAAACCGTGCCCGTCTTCCACCGCCGGACGGTTTCCCACTCCTAGACCCAGTATGAACCGGTCATTGGAAACGGCAGCCAACCCAGCCGATGACATGGCCGTGATCAAAGGCGACCTGGAAAACATGGGCAGTATCCCGGTCCCCAGGCCTATCTTACTGGTCGCGGTAGCAATGGCGGTCAGTTGGGTAAGCGAATCACGGCCAGTGCCCTCGGTCATCCAGGCCTCACCGTAGCCGTGTGCTTCGGCCAGCACGCCCAGGGATTGAATGTCGGCGACACTCAATTGGGCCTCGTTCCCTAGTCTGATCCCTAGAAAGGACATCTGATGCTCCAGTACACGAGGTTGGTCATTTAGCCGGCGCCCATGCGCAGCGCGCTGAACAGGTAGACGGTAGCAAAGGTGCGGTAAGGAGACCAGCGTTGAGCGATCTCTTCCACCTGGTCATCATTTACGTCTTCGCCGCCGGTGAATAGACGCGAGACAACCCGCCTGAGGGCCAGATCTCCCAACGGCAGGGCGTCGGGACGGCCCACTGCCCTGATTAAAGCCCATTGAGCGGTCCACAAACCCACACCGCGCAGGGATATCAGCTTGTCGACGATCTCTTTGTCAGTCAGGTCTCCCATCTGTTCCAAACCAACGGCGGCGTCCAGAGCGGTCCCAGCCAGGCCGTGGACGTACTCCGACTTCCGCTGGGTCAGCTTCATGGTGTGGAGCTCAGCCGGCGATGACGCCCAGATCGTATCCGGTTTGGGGAAGGCGTAATGGGTTTCGCCGTCAAATTCGGCGCTGGATCCAAAGGTCTCAATCAGCAGTATGCGGATTACCCGTGCCACGTTGGTGGATATCTGCTGTCCCAGCACCGCGAGGACCAACGCTTCAAACACCGTGGCCGTATGGGGAACATGGAGGCCATAGAACTGGTCGATCAGCCCGTTCATGGCCTCGTCAGCACGACCAAGTCCGTAAAACGGAGCCAGATTCTGGTCGACACCCAGCAGCCAGGACACTCTGTCCTTTGCCAGGTCAGCGTCTTCAGGCTCCAACCCTGATCCTTGCAGTTCCATGGTCAGTTCTGGATCATCTACCGTGCCTACTGAGCGAACTCTGGCCAGAACCAGCTTGTCACCCAGGTCAAGCAAACGACGATAAACGCCGTCCTCCATAGTGTCGGTGCCGTACCTACTCTGAAAGTAGGTGTGGTAACCCGCAGTGAGTTCAAAGTCGAATGGCGCGAAGGGCTGAATGGTGGAGGTCAAACGGTCCATGGTCATCATCCACTCCCGATATTGGACGTGCCCACCAGATAATGCCGTGAACCGGCAGGGCCAAGCTCCGTACGCATCAGGTTGACCGTGTTCGCAGTCCAGGTCGGAGCGGCAGACAGTTCACCCTCGGCAATAACTTCTGAAATCTTCCGTAAGCGGCCATCCGACGCCTCTCGACGCACCCGTCCCAGGGTCAAGTGGGGCGAAAATGTGCGGTGCTCTTTGGGCAGCCCCAGATCACCTGCAGCGTCATCTACTGACGCCTGCAACTTCGACAACTGTTCTAAGTCACCTTTCACACCAGCCCAGAGCACTCTGGGATTACGCAGATTGGGGAAAGCTCCCAGCCCGAAGATCTCAAGCTTGAATGGATTGAACTTCTCAGTGACCGACGCTAGTTCTATCAGAACTTTGTCCACCATCCCAACCGGGGTATTCCCCAGGAATTTCAGAGTCAGGTGGATGCCTTCGGGCTTGACCCACCGGACATCCCGCCCGATCTCTGCATCAAAGCCGTGAACCACTTCTTCCAACGCCTGAATACCCTCACTCGGCACTGGAATCGCGATGAAAGACCGAATTTGCTTTTCTCGGGGCCGGGTCACTGTTGGCTGGCCTCCCTGAGCTTTCCGTACCATTCTGCCAGGTCGTTCAGTGAATATTTGGCGTTGGCTGGGCTGGGGTTCGGTACGACAAATACTGCGGAGGTTCCAATCATGCGCCCTTGCAGGCCCAGTTCAGGCTTTTCTTTCACGCCTTCTCCATGCTGAAGATAGGCTTTGTAGGCCATCAGACCGTGGAAACAGACCAGTTTGGGAGCGTATTGGAGCACCTTTTCTTTCAACACTGGCGCCCATTCCCTGAAATCGGCAGCATGAAGCCCTGAGCCCATCGGTGTGGGACGTTTGGCAACGTCAGTGAAGCCGATTCCGTCTTCCAGCAGGGTGGCGTCCTCCTCTGCAGTGACCTGTCTCGCGACCAAACCCGATAGGTTGAACGCCGGCCAGAAGCGGTTGCGGGGATTGGCGAAGTAGTGCCCAACCTCGGCCGAGTACTGGGATGGATTCAACCCAACGAAAAGAAGATCCAGCCCCTCCCATAGGTGGTCGGGCAGGGTTATCCAGTCATGGGAATAGGTATTAGGATCGCTCACAGCCCAAACAACTTGGCCGCATTTCCAGAAAGAAATGCAACTTCAACCTCAGGAGTTAGCCCAGCGGTCTCGGCCTGTTCCAGGGTGCGAGAAATTTCCATCAATGGGAAGTCGCTGGCAAACATGATCTTGCCTTCCCAAGCCAGGTCAGACACCACCGAAAAGACCTCCAGACTGTAGAGAAAAGGCGACGCAGCGGAGTCGAAATACACGCTCTTGAGCGCCTCTTTAACCTCGGGCATCAGGGTGTAGAACGGGAGTCCGCCGCCCCAATGGGCGCAGATGATGACATTGCCGGGGTAATTTTGGATGAACCGGTAGAGTTTGTCAGGGGTGGTGCTCCCTTTACCGGGGTACCTATGGCCCACCGGTTCTGACGCGTGGACCAACACGGGCAAATGCTCAGAACGGGCCAGTTCCATGACCGGAGCCATGGACTCCACGTCTGTGATATCAAAACCTTGGGTGTCGGCGTGGAGTTCACCAATCCCGACCAACCCGGCAGACAGGCATCGTCTCCCTTCCGAGTAGGCAGACTCACCCCAGACCGGATTCACCGAGCAGAATCCCGACAATCTATCTGGATGGTCCGATACCGCCTGGATAATGTAGTCGTTGACCTCTTGGGCAATTTCGAAGTCGGTCCAACCCATACCCATGACCACAGCCCGGTCTACGCCGTCGCGGTCCATGGCGGCAAGTAGGTCTTCGGCGGACGCTATCCGTGCGTTGGGGTCTGAGAGCAGCGCGGAAAATGTGGCGTCACGCAGGGCGAGCTCGGCCCGGCGGTCGCGGAAAGATGGCGGTAGGATGTGGCAGTGAGAGTCTATTATCAAGGCTGAATCTGTACAATCATATGGGTGGCAAGTCAGATGACGAGTATAGCATCGCGGGTTGCAATTTGACTGTGGGGACGAGTAGCCACCATCCCAGCCTTCCCCGTACGCGGGGTAATGGGCTTTGGCCCCGGTTGGTATTGTCATTCTGAAGCGGTCCCGACTAGCCAGGAAAGAATCTCATCGCCCCTCCGCCAACGCGAATCAATAAAAAATCCTTTCTCCCAGCCCAACGGTATTAGACACATTGAACTCCCGAACACATGAAAATGACGCTCTTATTATGAGCGGGATATGAACGCCAACGCTGAAGACAGCGAATCACTCCTGAAAAGCCGTCCTGCGCCCGATTTCACCCTACCGATGCCGGAGGGCGATTTTCTGTCGCTTCAGGAATTACGAGGCCAGAAGGTGCTGTTGGTCTTCCTGAGACACTTTGCTTGAGTGCCCTGAAGGCACCATCTGTCGCAGTTGCGGCAGCAGTACGGCGATATTCAAGCCAAGGGCGCCAAAGTGGTGGTGATCTCCTTTGAGTCCAGGGACAGGCTCTTCCAACTTACCCGGCAGCTCCAATTGCCATTTCCGGTGCTGTCGGACCCGGAACGGGACGTCTATTTCGCTTATGGTCTGTCTCAAGGGAGTCTGTTGAGAATCTTCTCGCCCAAAGCCATCTGGACCTACCTGAAGCACTTTGCCAGACTGCGTAGATACGAACACGCAGTCAGCGATTGGAGACAGATAGGCGGGGATTTCATCCTGGACGCAGAGGGATCGGTGTTATACGAGTTCCGTGGCCAAACACCGTCGGATAGGCCGTCTGTGGCTAGTTTGATTGCCGCCTTGGGTGGCTGATATTCCATCCCACACCCCTTTATTGTGAGCCCGGCGAACCATCTTTTTAGCGTGGGCTAGAATCACCCGAAATTCGACTCATGCGCATCCTTCGACGGAGGTCAGGACGAGCGGTGGGTGCGAGGTTTAGCGAAGTGGAAACCGCCTCACTCACTTGTCACCATGAGTGTGTCGAAGAGTCTCTTTTCTTATGGTCTGGGTTATTCCAACAATAACGAGATTCTTCGGCTCGGGCCTCAGAATGACAGAGGGGATGAGTGTTGCTTTGATAGGGTTTAGCCTAGCAATTGCAAGGCGTCCCAGTAAATCGGGACGCCCCTACGGTGTTATTCGACTTGCAGCAGGTCAGTCAAGTACTCCATCTTTCCAGCTGAGGCTGGAATCCAGAAATATTGCTCGTTGTGGATGTTTCTGCTGCGAGTTACGTGGATTCCCGTTTTCACGGGAACGACGGTGAGCGGTTAGCATGATGTTTATTCCCCGTCACCCCGTCTTTCCTGCATAGGCAGGAATCCAATAACACTGCTCGTGGCCAGTATTTCTGCTGCAAGTTACATGGATTCCGGCTTTCGCGAGAATGACGGCAAAAAGTGTGTCTTGGGAGGATCCGGAGGTTGAAGACTAAGATCAATGGTCGCTGCCGTCTTCGCTGAACTGGTTTTCGTCACTGAGGACCCCGGTCTCACGGCCCTGGAAGATGTGCACCACGAAATTTCCACGGTTGATCCCCACGGAATCGACGATGTCCTCGTCCACGGTATCGATGATCTGCTGGACGGTCTCCTGGGTCAGGCTCTCATCGACGGAGACTGCTACGTGGACCATCTCCGCTGCGAAGTGGATGTCCACGCGACCTACCTGGCGCTCCTGTTCCATGACCAGGTACGCCTCAGAATACGGTGTGCGCACCTCGCGCTCAAACTTCAAATCCGCCAAGAATCACCCTCCCAAATCGCCCCGTCGCGGCTACGGCCTAGTATGTCCCTTCCCAACTATCACCCATTTGTAAGAAGTTAGCTCCTTCAGCCCCATGGGGCCGCGAGCGTGAAACTTCTGGGTGCTGATCCCGACCTCGGCTCCCAGACCAAATTGGCCGCCGTCGGTGAATTGGGTGCTGGCATTCACGTATACCGCCGCCGCGTCGACCTCATCAAGGAACCTATTGGCAGCGTCGTCGTCTTCAGTGATGATTGCCTCGGAGTGGCCCGAGCCGTAGGTCTCGATGTGTCCCAGCGCGTCTTCCAGAGAGTCCACCACCTTCACAGCAGCGGTCAAAGAAAGGAACTCCCGACCCCAGTCATCCTCGTTGGCTGGCAGGGCCGAGCCCGGTGCGTCCGGACCCAATATGCTCAGCGCCCTGCTATCGCAGTGCAATTCGACTCCTGATCCGGCCAGTTCTCTTGCCATCAGTGGCAATCCCGCGGCCGCAACCTCAAAGTGCACTAACACCGTATCCAATGCGTTGCATATGGAAGGGCGGCGGACCTTGGCGTTGTGGACGATCTCCACCGCCATCTCCAGATCGGCGGCCTTGTCCACGTAGGTGTGGCAAACACCGATGCCTCCGGTCACCGCCGGCATGGTGGCGTTCTCAGCGACAAATCTGACCAGGCTGGCACCTCCGCGCGGCACCAACAGATCGATGTATTCATCCATCTTGAGCATGGCGTCCACCAGACCCCGGTCTGGATTGTCGACGAACTGAACCGCATCCTCGGCGACACCGGCATCCGACAGGGCCTTCCTCAGCAGGGCGACCAATGCTGTGTTGGAGCGAATGGTCTCTTTCCCGCCACGCAGGATGCACGCGTTGCCTGACTTGAGACACAGTCCAAAGATATCCACCGTGACGTTGGGCCTGGCTTCGTAGATGCTCCCGACCACGCCGAGTGGCACGCGTCTGCGACTGGTTTCCAGGCCATTGGGCAGAGAGCTTGTCTCGATGACTTCTCCGATGGGATCGGGGAGTTCTGCCACCTTCTGGATCTCATCAGCAGTGCCCTTGAGACGGTCGCTGGTCAGCAAGAGCCGGTCCAGCAGTGATTCATCCAGGCCGTCGGCCTTGGCTTCTTGATAGTCCTCTTGGTTGGCCGACAGCACAGCTTCCTGTTCCGTCCGAAGGAGCTCGGCCAGATTCAACAGCACCTGGTTCTTATCCTCGGTGGACAACCTGGCCAGCTTACGTGAAGCCTGTTGGGCCAATTTGCCCAGCGCTTTTATGTCTTCTACATTCTTGATAGTCATGATCAATGCCTTACAGTAGGACCAGGTTATTCCGATGCACCACTTCCTGGCCGTAGTGGTAGCCCAGGGTCTCTTCAATCAATTCTGAGTTCATCCCTTGGATCTTGCCAATGTCCCGGGCCCCGTAGTTAGTGATGCCGCAGGCAATCTTGACGCCGTTCGCGTCCACCACATATATGGACTCGCCACGGCTGAAATCACCCTCGACGTCCTGGATTCCGGCAGGCAGCAGACTCCGGTGGTCCTTGACCAACGCCCCGGCCGCTCCAGAGTCAACTACTATCTGTCCTCTCTGCGATATGCCGCTCAGCATCCACCGTTTGCGGGCTTCCATCTTACCGTTAGCAGGTTTGAAGAACGTGCCCACGGACTCGCCTCTAGCTGCGCGAAGAACGACATTCTCCGCACGACCACGGCACATGACCATTGGAATGCCAGATGCGGTCACTAGCTTGGCAGCTTCTAGCTTCGTGGTCATGCCGCCCCTGGCCCACGGGTGCAATTCTTCTCCGGCCATACTTTCGATGCTGGCATCCACCTGTTCGACTTCTGGGATCAGCGTGGCACCGGGGTTGGTTCTGGGGTCAGCCGAATAAAGGCCATCGGTATCAGTCAGAATCAGTAGCAGGTCGGCGTCCACCAGGTTGGCCACTAGGGCCGATAGTCGGTCATTGTCGCCAAACACCTCGCCGATCTCATCGACGGCCACCACGTCATTCTCGTTGACCACAGGGACCACGCGCAGTTCCAACAGCCGTTGCAGCGTGTTACCCACGTTCAGATACGACTGACGGTTCGATAGGTCGGCGATGGTCAGTAGGGTTTGGGCCGTTTGAGCGCCGTGGGTCGCGAACATCTCCTGATAGGTGTGCATGAGGCGGGTTTGACCCACCGCAGCGAAGACCTGGCGAGAGGAGATATCCGTCCCCACTTCCCCGATGCTGGCACCCAGAGCTGATCGTCCCGCCGCAATTGCGCCGGATGTCACCAACAAGACTTCGCCGTCAGCGTCGCGTACCTGACAGAGCTGACGGACCAGATCAGACATCGTCTCCGAGTCCAAACCAGACTCGCTCGTCAGGGCTCCGGTCCCAGCTTTGACCACGATCCGACGATAGCGGAGGTTGCTGAGACTCAAGCCCGAATCTACGGAATCGGACTTGATGGACGGCTGGTTTTCTTGACTTGCTTTGGCCATATTCTAGGTGGTTTAGGCTCAAATTTGGGCGAAAATAAGGTCGGCACGGGACCGCTTGGGACGAGCAATATTATAGCACGCACGCCTGGTATCACCGAGGGCTATCCACAGTCAATTTGAACTTGTAACAGGCGCGTCCAGGTTCTAAAATAGGTTGAAAGGGGCTGGCTTTGTCACCAGCCCCTTTTTGGGCGCGGAATTTTATAATTCGGCCTTTTGGATCGAATAACCATTGGAGTCCACAAACAAAAATGACCCTCAAGGGATTACTGGAACTACTGGACCGTCATCCCAAGCACCGCGCAAGCGTCGACGCCTCGGGCCAGGCAGCCGGCAAACCCAGTGGAGAGACCTCAGCCACTGTACGTCGGGGAGCGAGGTCTGCCTTCCTGGCCTCTTTGTGGTGCCGTCAAAATGGCCCACTCCTGGTGGTAACTCCTCGCCCCGATGACGCTCGCCGCCTCCACGACCAGCTACTCACCTACCTGGGAGAGGACCAGCCCATCCACCTGCTTCCGGAGCCCGAGGTACTGCCCTTTGAGCGCCTGGCAGTGGACTCCAACACCAGTAACCAACGTCTAACCACTCTGGCAGCCCTGGCCAACGCAGGGAAATTCGCCGCCGGTGAAACCGAAACCCAACCTTTGATCGTCTGCTCCGTTGGCTCTGCTCTGCTCTATACCCTGCCGCCCGAGCTGATGGCTGGAGTATTTCCCACCACCGGAGATCTGAGCCTATGGAAGAAGGGAGACCGGGTCCGCATCAACACACTATTAGGCCAATGGCTGGACCTGGGGTACCGCAATGAACCCGTAGTCGAAGCCCCAGGCAGCTTCAGTCACCGCGGCGGGATTTTGGACATCTACCCCACCGGGTCTGAGTGGCCTTTGCGGATAGAACTGTGGGACGACGAGATCGACACCATCCGCTACTTTGACCCGGTGTCCCAACGCTCCATACAGCCCGCCGAAGAAGTACGTATCGCACCGGCAAGGGAACAACTCCCTGGCCTGGCCAACCAAGACATTATCGCCAGCAGGGCCGACGCCCTCGATTACACCAGATGCGGCGAAGAAGTCCGAGACCGCATGGCCGAGGAACTGGAGCAATTGGAGTCGGCTACAAATCCGGAGACATTGTCCTTCTATAACGGACTGGTCAACCAGGCCCACCTGATGGAGTACATCGGCGCCAATGGGCTGGTAATTCTGGAACGCTCCGGCAGGGTAGAAGCAGAGGCGCTGGAGCTTGAAGAACGCTTTGGACGCATGCGTGAAGCCCGCGAACAACGGGGTGAATTGCCAGTCAATTTCCCCTCTCCGCATATGTCCTGGGAAGAGTTTTCTAACAGGCTCAGCGGCGTTCCCCAGATGCAGCTTCAGACTTGGGTGGGGGACGACGAAGACAAGATATTCAAGACGTCCACCCAGTACTACGGCAAGCTGGATGACCTGGTCGCGGATGCACACCGTTATCAAGCGACCAACATTGCCATGGTAGCTATCACCCAGCACCGAGGTCGGGTCGCGGAGATACTCGAACAAGCTGGAATTGGCGTGAAACAGGCTGAGTCCCTTGATGAGTCTCCATCGCCAGGTCAGGTCTTGTTGATTCCAGGCTCCCTCCGTGACGGTTGGACGGTTGACCTGCCCGGTGATTCCAATGGACCAACCTCACTGGTACTGCTAACCGACTCCGAGTTATTTGGCACGGTCAAAGAGCAACGATACACCCGCCGCCGCAAGGCGGAGCACGGTCCGGAGGTCGTCCTAGCCGACTTGGTGCCAGGGGCCCACGTGGTGCACATCGACCATGGAGTGGCGCGTTTCGCCGGCACCACACGCATTGGCGACGACGAGGACGAAAAAGAATACCTCATCCTGGAATACGCCGAGAACGACAAGCTTTATGTTCCCACCGACCACCTGGGCCGGGTAACTGCGTTTGTCGGTGCCCAAGACCAACCGCCATCGCTGACCCGTCTGAGCACCGCCGAGTGGGCCAGGGTCAAGAGCCGTGTGAAGGACGCGACCAGGGAGATGGCCGAGGAATTGCTGCGCATCAACGCCGCCCGCGCCTTGGCAGTGGGCCATGAACACGGCGGAGATACGGTCTGGCAACGCGAACTTGAAGATTCTTTCCCATTCGTGGAGACTCCAGACCAGGCCAGCGCCATCGTCGATGTCAAGAACGACATGGAGACCACGCGCCCAATGGACCGCCTGATCTGCGGCGACGTTGGTTACGGCAAGACCGAGATCGCCCTCCGTGCCGCATTCAAGTCAGTGAACGACGGCATGCAGGTTGCCATGCTGGTTCCCACCACCGTCCTGGCCCAACAGCACTACGCCACCTTCAGCGAACGCCTGAGCCCCTTCCCTGTCAAGGTGGAAGTCCTGAGCCGGTTCCGCACTCCCAAGGAACAGCAAGCGGTCATAGAGGGCCTGCAAGACGGCAGCGTCGATATAGTGATCGGCACCCACCGCCTACTACAAAAAGACGTGAAATTCAAAGATCTGGGCCTGGCTGTTGTGGATGAGGAGCAGCGATTCGGCGTTGGTCACAAAGAACGGTTGAAGCAACTACGCCAACAGGTGGACGTGCTCACTCTGAGCGCCACGCCCATCCCTAGGACCCTCAACCTGGCCCTGGCCGGAATCCGCGATCTGAGCACGATGGACTCCCCGCCGGAAGCCAGGCTTCCCGTCAAGACATTTGTCTCTGAGTATTCCGAAGGTGTCATCAAAGAGGCCATCCTCCGCGAGATGGAACGGGGTGGGCAGGTGTTCTATCTGCACAACCGGGTCCGCACCATCCACCAGGCAGCCGCCGAGATCAAGAAGATCGTCCCTCAGGCCAAAGTGTTGGTAGGCCACGGGCAGATGGGCGAGTCCGAACTTGAAGATGTAATGATGAACTTCGGCAACGGCGATGCCGACGTCCTGGTCTGCACTACGATCATCGAGTCGGGCCTCGATATGCCGAACGTGAACACGCTGATTCTGGAACGGGCTGATCGGTTCGGCCTGGCCCAGCTTTATCAACTGCGGGGTCGCGTCGGCCGGAGTGAACACCGGGCCTACGCCTACCTGTTGGCTCCTAGGGGACGCCGCATCACGGAAGGAGCAGAGCACCGCCTGCAGGCCATCCTTGAGGCGTCAGAACTGGGCGCCGGGTTCCGCATCGCTATGCGTGACTTAGAAATAAGAGGCGCTGGAAATATCCTTGGGGCGTCCCAGAGCGGTCATATCCAGGAAGTCGGCTTGGACTTGTACACCCAACTCTTGAACGAAGCCGTACGCGAATTGGACGACGAAGCAGGGAACGCCGATCCAGATGCGCCGCCTACTGAGATGCCCAGGATAGAACTCCCGATGAATGCCCGCATCCCGGAGGACTACGTAGACCATCTACCAACCAGACTTGCTGTCTACCAGCGGCTGGCCAAGATGGATGACGCAGAGTACATTCCGGAGATCCGTGACGAACTTAGAGACCGATTTGGCCCACTTCCGGAAGAGGTCGAGAATCTACTCACTCTAGCCTCCCTCAGAGCGTTGGCTGCCGACGTGGGAGTGGATTCCATAGTCCAAGGCAACGATGCCATCGTGATGGCCCTGAAGACGCCGGTGGGCGGAGCGCGAATCCCCCTCCAGAAGGCATTGGGGCCGTCGGTGCAAGTCGGCAACACCCAGATGCAGATGCCGCTGCGTCGGCTGGGGGATGAATGGCTGTCCCGCCTGACCCGCGTCCTAGAAAGGTTCTTTGCCTTCCAGGAAAATCTACGGCAGATGGCCGCTTCAGTCTCCGTAGACTAAGCCAGTTAGGAAACCGCACTCAGCTTCAAGACGTATTGAATTTGATGCTACTGACGAACCTATTTCGGCACTCTCACATCTAAGTAGGAACAACTGGCACGCGATTGTGTCAGATTACCGACCCGACGATGGCTGGCAACGGAGGATACTTTGAGTCTCTTTTCAAGACTCAACCGGCCCCCGAACTTAGAGGCTGCAAGAAGGCCAGACAATTTGCGGTTTTTGATGCAGTTGGTTTTGGTATTGGCCGTGGCTGCCATAGCCTGCAGCAGCGATAGGGCCGCAAACAGTAGTACGTCGATAATCGGAGATGAATCTTCCAACGCAGGGTACGAGGCACCCAGTTTTTCCTTCTCCATGTACCAGGGTACCGAGGTGGTCGGAGGGGAGAATATGGACCTCCACAGCCTAGTGGGGCCAAAGCCGATAGTGCTCAATTTCTGGGCTGGGTTATGCCCACCCTGCAGGGCTGAGATGCCAGACCTCCACGAGTTCGACGAGGAATACAAGGACCGGATCTTGCTCCTGGGAATAGACGTAGGGCAGTTCTTTGGGCTTGGCAGCCAGGATGACGCCAAAGAGCTGCTGGAGGAACTGGGAGTCACCTACCCCGCCGGGTTCACCAATGACTCGGACGTGATCAAAGATTACAGAGTATTGGGTATGCCAACGACCTTCTTCATAGACACGGATGGCGCCATCTCTAACCAGTGGACCGGTGCGTTAAACAGGAGCGTTCTAGTAAGAGAGACCAAGAAGATGCTGGCCCAGTAAGTCTCCAAGATATTTCTAACTGATAAGAATCCCGGTGATGAGTTATCGGTGGGCTTTTTAATTTCCTTTGGATTTACCGTCCAATTACGGCTTTATTGCGGTATAATATCAAACGCCCTGGCCAGAGCCCAATTCCGACTGGGAAGCGGCAGCTCAGCAGGGAGAGTCGGGGTGTAGCGCAGGGGTAGCGCGCTGCGTTCGGGACGCAGAGGCCGGAGGTTCAAATCCTCTCACCCCGACCATTTTTCAACCTAATTCGTAAAACCCTTGGCTGTATCTATTGATGTTGTGGTTTAAATACTCAGCATCGGTTCCTATTTCTAGGTCACAGCAAAAACCCCCTGCCAGTTTGGC
>CAYVIG010000023.1:0-18637 GCA_964451445.1 uncultured Dehalococcoidia bacterium | reverse complement strand
GGCGTTTCCGTCCCGGTACGAGACAAATGCGATGGTGTCCCCGTCGGGTGACCACACAGGAGAGTCGTCATTGGCTTCGTGTTGGGTCAGCCTGAGAAGTTCGACATTGTCCTGCCACGTGCCATCTTTAAGCAGGCTGGCCAGATAAATGTCCAACATCCCATCCGTGGGTCCAGTTTGGCGAACGAATGCGATGTGTTTTCCGTTGGGTGACCATTGCGGGTTGAAGTCATCTTCTTCAGTAAGGTGGACCAGGTTCACACCGTCTGGGTTCCTCAGCCACAACCCTTTTTCTTCCATATTTCCAACCCGCGAGAACGCCAACCATTCTCCGTCAGGTGACCAATCGCCCAGACTATCATCCGGAGTCTTGGAGGTGATGCGTATCGGACGACCACCCTCGGCGGCCATCAGATACACTTCGGCGTTACCGTCCTGATTTGAGATGAACGCCAGGTTCTTGCCATCGGGAGACCAATGAGGAGCGTGGTCGTCACCTGGAATATTGGTCAGTCGGCTGCCTTCCTCACCGTCCCCATCAATCAGGTTGATCTCTAGATCCCCTGAACCGTCCGACACATAAAGTATCCGGTCGCCATCCGGGGACCAGACAGGATTGGTGTCTTGACTTCGGTTGTCTGTCAGTGGTTCCGCCACACCTGCATCGGGATCGATCACGTATATCTCGGCGTCACCGTCAATTTCAGATACAAAGACGATCTTTTTGACGTCCGAGCCACATCCTATGACAAACACCATCAGGATTAACGAAGTCAGAGCGAGAATTCTTGTAGGTAGCCAATTTCTCATCCGCGCATCCCATACCATCGGAATCTTTCCCGGTGTCTTTAGTGGAACGCCGATTCAAGGGCCGATTCAGTTGGCCAGACATTCCACGACACTATGATTATAGCCAACCGTTCACGCCAGTTAGCCTCAAAAGTGTTGCCAGATTGGGGAAAAACGGAGCCACCCCAAACCCTTGACACCACCACCTTGCTTGACTAGCATCAGGCCACCAACGGTTACCCCGGGTTCACACCTGAGACATAGCGAGGTAGGCAATGAAAGCGTTACTCGGAGCTGATTTGATTGACGGTACTGGCGGGCCGGTGCTGAAAGACTCGGCAATCTTAATCGACGGAGAGCGGATTACCGAAGTCGGCCCAAGAGCAGCAGTCACTCTGCCTCCTGGAACCGAAGAAATAGACCTGACTGGTCTCACCCTGCTTCCCGGTCTAATCGACACCCACGACCATTTAGCCAGCAAGAACTACAGCCTGTTGAGCCGGTGGGAGGTCGAAGAACCCAATTCCGTAAGCACTTTGAAAACAGCCAAGGCCATTGAGGAATCGTTGCTGGCCGGATATACCTGCATCCGTGACGCAGGAGGCCTGGACGCAGGGTTCAAATTTGCCGTGGATGACGGTTTACTGATCGGCCCCAGATTGTTGACCTCCGTGGCCATTGTTTCGCCCACCGGCGGAATCGGTGACCGCGTCGCTCCCTCAGGACACAGGAATGTGTATATTACCGACCCCATGCGCCCATCCGGTGTGGCCAACGGCCCAAACGAAGTCAGGGCCCTGGTCCGTGAATTGGTGCGAGTTGGTGCCGACGTGATCAAGTTTGCCACTACTGGAGGCGCTAGCTCCCGCTCGGGCCATGGCCCGAAGGACGTCGCCTTCGGACCAGACGAGGTCAAAGCCCTGGTGGAAGAGGCAAAATCCCAGGAGAAATACACCATGTGCCACGCCGTCGGAGGCCCTGGCTTGCGCATGTGTATCGAGGCCGGTGTTGGTTCAGTGGAGCACGGCTGTTACATCGCCGAGGATCCAGACCTGGTCAAGATGATGGCCGACCACAACACCTTCTTGACCCCGACCTTTGAAGTCTACGAGTTCCATTCCACCATCAGCGCTCCCCACGTGATTGAGCGGGCCAAGATATTGATGCAGGTCCACCAGGAGAGCACTCAGATGGCTTTGGCCGCCGGTGTGAAGATCACTGCGGGTACCGACGCCGGTGGTTTCGTCCACGGGGACAACGCTCGGGAGATAGAAATCATGGTCGACCGGGGTCTGACCAACATGCAGGCTATCCAGACCGCCACCGGCTGGGCGGCCGAGTGCATCGGACGCGAGAAAGACTTCGGCACCGTTGCCAATGGCAGATACGCCGATTTCTTGGTGCTGGACGGTGATCCACTTAAGGACATCGGAGTGTTCCGCGCCAAGAACAGCATTAAGATGGTGATGAAGGGCGGCGTGGCCTATGTCGACAACCTACCAGTCAGGGATCCTCAGACCGTCTCTGATTAATCACGCTCAGCCTTGGTTCAAATTAGACCACCGGAAATAAGCAAAACGCATCGGCCGAAATAACTTTGTCTGATGCGTTTTCACATCCTGACGTTGTTCCCAGTAGCTCGATTACTGGTGCCCGACAATTTGGCTCATATCGAACCCGACGCACGGCTCATCCCCCATAACCCAGGCGTGATGGTTTGCGGTAACCACAAAGAAATCACCCAGTCCAACGGCCACTTCCTGATTGTCGGCTGTCAAAACTGTTGTTCGCCCTGACTGCACCCGCCCGATATGTCTCTGCGATTCCATCCCTGTTGGGGCCCGGCACGGAGCGACCAACTCCCCCAGCATGTAGATCCCGCGTCCTACAGTTACCGATATCAGTTCTTCTCGACATCGGGTGCTGCCGTCGACAAATGTCCGGCAATCGGAAGTGATCCGATCAGCGTTAACGGTTGCGATTTCGTTCATTGGCCTCCCTCTCAAAATTTGGTTTATCATGGCCATCAGTTCCCAAAGGCGAATCGGCCAGAGTAACGATAGCCGCCTGGGCCATCAGTGCATGGATCTCCCGTTGATTGTATCCGGTTTCTGCCAGGCAATTTAAAACGCCTCTCAGCGGCAGGCTGTTTTCTTGTATTATTGACCGATGCGTTTTCATGTCCTGACATTGTTTCCGACCGCCTTCCAAAACCACTTGGAATACAGCATGCTGGCCAGAGCCGTAAAAAGCGGCTTTGTATCTATAGACGTGACGGATATCAGGGACCACGCCCATGACTCGCACCACACCGCCGACGACTACCAGTTCGGCGGAGGTCACGGCATGATCATGAAGCCAGAACCGATTTTCGAGGCGACTGAGGCTGCGTTATCGGGATACACTAAAGCCGAAAGACCAGATATCCCAATCATCTTATTCACCCCCCAGGGAGAGCAGCTGACCCAGAAGTTGGTTGAAGAATTGGCCAAAGCCCCGGCTCTAGCCATGATCTGCGCCCATTACGCCGGTATAGACAATCGAGTTCCAGAGTTCCTGGCGACTCGCGAAATCAGCTTGGGCGACTTTGTCCTAACCGGCGGGGAACTGCCTGCGATGGCGCTTATTGATGCGGTGTCCAGACTGGTGCCAGGCGTGATTGGCTCAATGAAGAACGTCACGGAGGACTCCATATCATCGGGGCTGCTGCAACACCCGCTGTATACCCGGCCAGCCGAGTACAAGGGGATGGAGACCCCCGAAATATTACTCTCCGGTCATCATGCAAATATTGAAAAATGGCGACGAGAACAGTCCCTGCATCGCACGCTGGAACGGCGACCCGACCTGCTGCGGACCGCAGACCTAAGCGCTGC
This sequence comes from uncultured Dehalococcoidia bacterium, assembly GCA_964451445.1. GTDB lineage: Bacteria > Chloroflexota > Dehalococcoidia > Lucifugimonadales > UBA3495 > UBA9611. The sequence continues at coordinate 14,972 of CAYVIG010000023.1, read as the reverse complement.
CGATTTAAAATACCTGAAAACGTTAGGCTACGAGATGCCTGATTTAACGGAGTAGCTCAGATACCCATGGCCAAATCCGATTTCAAGTTCAAGACCTCAGTCCGAGTACGATGGATGGAATGCGACGCCCAGGGCATCGTCTATAACGGCGCCTATCTTGGCTATCTGGAGATTGGGCAGGCCGAGTACTACCGCAACCTGGGATTCGCCATCTACACCATCCCAGAGAGCGGCTACATAGACTTTGCCGTGGTCAAGAGCACACTGGAGTTCAAGGCTCCAGCCAAGGTGGATGAGGTCATAGAGCTATACGTCCGGGTGGCCAAGATCGGCAACACCAGCCTCACTCTGAACATGGAGATATACCCAGAGGGCAGTGATCGCCTGTTAACAGACATCGAGACAGTCTACGTAGGCTATGAAGCGGCCACCGAGTCCAGCAAGCCAGTGCCTGAAGATATCAGGAAGCTGGTCAATAAGTTCGAAGAGACCGGGGAAATCCTCTCGATGAACCAGTTCCCCGATCTTGCCAAGGCAATAGCTTTCAAGACGAATTAGCTAGCTGCGACGTTGACGATATCCGTAACCCTGGCTAGACTAAAACCCACCCAAGAACTCCGGACAAGCGGATAGTTGCGTGCTATCTGCAGACAGCTGACCGCTACAAATGGCCCGATTATTTGACCTCCACATCCACACCACCAAAGGCAGCAGTGATAGCAGCCTAACCCCGGAAGATATGATTCTGGAAGCAGACCGACTGGGCCTCCGGGGACTCTGTCTCACCGAACATTCCGGCCCTTGGGACCGCCACGAGTTTAAACAGTTCGCTGCCTTGCACAACGTAGTGCTGATCCGTGCCATGGAAGTGGAGACCAACTACGGCCACATGCTGGCTTTTGGTATGGACCGTTATCAGTCGGGGTTCAACAAAGCAGACCAACTGAGAAAAGCTGCCACAGCCGCCGGCGGGTTCGTTGTATCGGCCCACCCGTTCCGGGGTGTGCTGAGCGGCGGGCACCGCAGTCGGGCGCTGATCTACCAGGCCATCGACGACCCGTTGCCAGAAGAACCGGAAGATGCACTGGAGCACCCAGTGTTCAAACTGGCCGACGCCATAGAAGTGGCCAACGGTGGCACAGTGGACAAAGAGAACGACTTTGCTATGGCTGTAGCCGGACTTTTGAAAATGCCCGTCACTGGAGGCAGTGACGCCCATTCAACCCACGGCCTCGGCAAGTTCCTCACCGAGTTCGACGACGAAGTCAACTCCGAAGCGGAATTTCTAAAAGCCCTCCACTCCAAGCATTACCACCCGGTAACAGGCCTCCGACAGGGCAACCTCCAGCGCTACCTTATCTAAGTGGTCGTGGTTTGTCGGGAGCTTGCCTGCATCCGATCACCTCTTAAAACTGTCACGCTGGGGTCGAATCCAAGTCTTTCACGTGCTAAACTGCCCCAGCCATAGTTGCGAGTTTGCAAGTTATGACAAGTCAGGAGTGTGTGAGGTTGTGACGGGAGTCAGATGGTATTTTTTGATACGGAAATTTCCCCCTTTGATCAGGTCAATGTGGCCCTGGACCTTGAGACCACTGGCCTTGATTCCAACCGTCACCAGATTCTTGAGATCGGCGCGGTGCGTTTTCGGGGGGACGAGGTCATTGAGACCTACCAGACTCTGGTCAACCCAGGCGTGCCCATACCCGAGTTCATCCAGCGTCTGACCCATATCTCCCCGCAACAGGTTAAACGTGCCCCTTTCTTTTCCTCCGTAGCCTCTGAGATAGAAGATTTTCTTGGCGCAGACCCGATAATCGGCCACAATATCCAGTTTGATATCGGGTTCCTGGCCAGCAACGGAGTACCCCTAAGCAACCCGTCCTACGACACTTGGGATCTAGCCTCGGTCTTCTTGCCGGCGTCCAGACAATATTCCCTCAAGTACCTCACATCTTTTTTTCAGGTGGAGCACAACGACGCCCATCGCGCTTTAGCCGACGCCATGGCCACCAAGAATGTCTATATCAAGCTGCTCCGCCTTGCCGCTGAACAGGACGCTGGCCTTCTGGGGTACCTATCCAACCTGGCCGCCCGCAGCCGCTGGTCCATCAGTGGTCTCCTAGCCGGCCTTGGAATCGAAGGAGGTCTCCGTCTATCATCCGTAGGTCTCACCGGCCTGGATCTGGAACAACTGTCCACGCGGCTGGGAGCTCCCGAAAAACGCCGCGCCGACCCAAATTTGGCCGACCTCTCAGAGGACATGGTTTCAAGCTTGCTCTCGGCGAACGGTCCCTTCGCCAAGGCGTTCTCTGGTTTTGAGCACAGGCCCGAACAAGAACAGATGCTGACCAGCGTAACCAAGGCCATGTACCACAGTGAGCATCTGGTAGTGGAGGGTGGAACCGGTGTCGGCAAGTCCATGTCTTACCTGCTACCGTCGGCATTGTTTGCCCTGTCCAAAGGGCAACGGGTGGTAATTTCCACCAATACCATCAACTTGCAAGAGCAGTTGATGAACAAAGATATTCCTGCGTTGACCCAGGTCCTGGAAGAATCGGGCATGGTCGAGAAGGGCGTCCTCAAGGCAGCGTTGCTGAAAGGCCGTGCTAACTACCTGTGCCTGAGGCGTTGGAACCACCTGTCACGCAACGAATCCCCGACCATAGACGATGCTCGCCTGTTGTCCAAGACCTCCGTCTGGATGCAAGAAACCACCAGCGGTGACCGTGCCGAAATCAACCTCTCTGGTCGGGATTTCAATTCCTGGGGGCATATCTCCGCTGGCGAAAAGGGGTTTTGTCCTGGATTACGCGATGGTTCACCCTGTTTCCTACGGGCGGCAAGAGAACGGGCGGAACAGGCTCACATAGTGGTAGTCAACCACGCTTTGCTGCTCTCCGATCTGGCCCGGGGCGGCGGCCTGATCCCTGAGTATCAACACCTGGTGATTGATGAGGCCCACAACCTGGAAGACGAAGCCACCAGACAGTTGGGATTCAGCGTTTCACAGGACAAACTAGATGAGGTCTGGGAGCCACAAGTCAGGCTGACCGCCCAGATAAGACAGGCCATTGCCGCTGAGGGGTTGGCTTCTGCGGTACGGGACGGCGCCGAGACTGTAATATCAGGCGTGGAAGGGGAATCGACCAAGATAAAGCAGACATGGACCCGTCTTTGGTCTGAGCTCGAGCGGTTCCAGGCCAATCAGCGTGATTCCCAGGACAGCGGCTCCCAGATGCTAATCACCAAGAACATACGGAGCAGCCAGAGCTGGGACGATCTCCATCTGGCTTGGGAAAACCTGGACGTCGGATTGCAGCAGACGGCCCAGAGTGTCGGCAAATTGCACCGCTTCCTGGATTCGACCAAACTCCCAGCAGCGACAGATCAAGCAGCCCTGATCATGGAAACATCGAACCTGATGGACGATGTTGAGACCCTGCGGACGAACTTCAACTCCATCTTAGGTAACCCTGTTGAAGAGGATATCCACTGGATCAGTAACGACCAGGTGCGCGGCCGGGCCACCGTCTCGGTAAACTCCGCGCCTCTCGACATCAGTAGCACCTTAGCCACTGACCTATTCCAGCATAAAGACAGCGTGGTCCTGACCAGTGCCACGCTGAGCACCGAAGGCAATTTCAACTACTTTAAGAGTCGGGTCGGCGTGGACGTCGACAGTGAGGAGTTGTTGGTCGGCTCTCCCTTTGATTATCAAAAGGCGGCACTGCTTCTGATTCCTGAGGACATGCCTGCGCCGAACTCCGACAGGTATGTCGACGCCATGGTCAAAGTTCTAACGGACCTAGGCACCGGGATGAAAGGTCGAACCATGGCCCTCTTCACGTCATATTCATCGTTACGAGCAGTGGCGCAGCGACTCCGCGCCCCTCTGATGGGTGAGGGTGTCCAGGTGCTGGCGCAGAGTATCGATGGTTCAGCGCAGCAGTTGATGACCAGGTTTGCCGAGGAGCCCGAAAGTGTTCTCCTGGGGACGGCAAGTTTCTGGGAGGGTGTGGACATGCCTCCTGGATTGCTCAAAGCCCTTGTGCTCGCCCGTTTGCCCTTCCAGGTGCCCACCGACCCAGTTGTACGGGCACGTTCCGACCAATATGAAGAACCGTTCAGCCAGTTCTCGGTGCCCCAGGCTGTGTTGCGCTTCAGGCAGGGTTTTGGCCGCCTGATCCGCAACAAGGAAGACCGGGGAACCATCGTAATCATGGACAACCGCATCACAGCGAAGAACTACGGGTCTTCATTCCTGCGGTCTATACCGCCATGCACTTTGCAACCGAGCAGCCTGACCACTGCCGGCAAACTGGCCGTCCAATGGATTGCCTAGGTGACTTCTCGATTTTGTCTTGTGTTTGAGTAGGAGTGAAGTGTGGAACTGATTATCGACCAACCATTTGACCTGAGGTCCAGCTTGGAGAGTGGACAAGCCCACCGTTGGAAGAAGTCTGACGAATGGTATTCTGGCGTGGTCCGAGGCGAGTTCATACAGATACGCCAGAAGGGCCACGTAGTCGAATTCCAATCCGGGCCGTCACCTGAGGCCACTGCCGCCGCCATGCTGCGGGACTACTTCCGGTTGGACGATGACCTCGATGAGATATACCTGGACATCAACCGGGACGACCGTGTCGCCGCCATGGTGGACAAGTACCCCGGACTCCGAATACTCCGAACCGAGCCTTGGGAATGCCTAGTAGCTTTCATCTGTTCGGCTAACAACAACATCGCACGCATCCATCAGTTGATGGAACGGATGTCAGAGGAATTTGGCAGACCGGTGACGCTTAACGGTAAGACTCGGCACACCTTCCCCGCGCCCGCAGACCTGGCTGAAGCCGGCGAAGGGGAATTGCGTCGGTTGGGTCTGGGGTTCCGCGCACCCTACGTTTGGGAGGCGTCCAAGGCCGTTTTGGACGGCACATTGGACCTTCCAGCTTTGGTGCAGATGCCCTACGCAAAAGCAAAAGAAGCGCTGATGGAGATGAAAGGCATCGGCCCCAAGATAGCCGACTGCATCGCCATCTTCTCGCTGGAGAAACTGGAAGCCTTCCCAATCGACGTATGGATTCGGCGTGCCCTGGCAGAGTGGTACTTCCCAGACCAGAAGACCCCGCCGGACAAGGTGATGCTGCAATGGGCGCAGGGCCATTTTGGCCGTTACGGCGGCTACGCCCAGCAATACTTATTCCACGGCCAGAGGCTGCGCAAGAAGGCTGACTAGCCCGCGGTTCCTACTGGGTCAAGATCAATTTTCCAAAGAAGCTGATCTCGTCCATGTAGGTATGGGCGGCGGCGGCTTCGGCAAGTGGGAAGGTGCGGTCAACCACCGGTTTAACCACGCCCTTATTCAGCAGTTCCACGATTTCGCGCATGTCTTCTTTGGTGCCCATGAATGCGCCGTAGATCTCTTTCTGTTGGCTGAACAGCAGACCCAGGTGCAATTCCGTGCGCAGACCGGTGGTCGCACCGCAGATGCCGTAACGGCCGCCCGTCCGCAGGGAAGCGAATGCCGGAGCAAAGAAATCGGCTCCTACGTGGTCGACGACACAATCGACTCCCGCGCCGCTGGTGATCTCGCGAACACGCTCTCTGATGTCCTCATCAATGTAGTTGACGACAACATCAGCACCCAGTTCAATTGCCTTTGCAGCTTTTCCTGCGCTGCTGGTGGTGGCGATAACCTTGGCGCCAATCACGTCTTTGGCTACCTGGATGGCGGCGGTCCCGACGCCTGCCGACGCTGAAAGCACTAGCACGGTCTGCCAAGATTTTAGTTGCAATCGGCGCACCAGCATGTTCCATACGGGGAGATAGGTGGTTGGGGCCGCTGCGGCCTGTTCGTAGGAAACGCTATCGGCTATCACATGGGCATTGGCCGCCGGCACGGACACGAACTCGGCATAGCTGCCGTTGATGGCGCTCCCCAGGAACCGCGAGCGTCGGCATTGGTCATCTTGGCCGGCCAGACAGGGCGCACATTGCATGCAGCTGAGACTCGGGTTCACAACGACCCGGTCACCTACTTTGAGGGTGGCGACCCCGGCACCCAACTCCACAACCTCACCGGAGCAGTCTCCGCCCAGGATCAGAGCCGGAGGGAATTCCCGCTCCAGACCACGGCCGCCGTCTCTGGTATAGAGGTCCAGTCGGTTTAAAGCCGTTGCCTTGACCCTAACTTTGACCTCACCGGCATTGACCACCGGATCAGGCTGGTCTCCGTAGGTGAGGACTTCAGTTCCGCCGTGGGCTTCGATATAGACCGCTTTCATAGCCGTTTTCTCCTTGGGGTTAGAGTCAACGGGAATCTACCGCCGAATCTCAGTTTTCTAAGTTTAGTATTGGGAAATAAAGGTGGTTTAAGGGCGACGTCCGTAGTAGCAATCATCGCAGAGGAATACGATGGCCAACGCGTCTTCATGGCTGCCAATGCGACCGCACTGGGGCACACTGCTGTCCAGACTCCAGGGTTGGTGGAACTTTCCGCCGCACATCTGGCAGGAGGTTTCCTGGATGCCATCCAGCGCGTCGCCACAGATGACACAAGACTCCAGCTCACCTTCGGGTGTTTCCAGGTTGTCCGGAAAGCCAGTTTGTTCTGACATCGTCATTCCGCCATTTCGGGGGACCAATTCCCCCTAGAGATAATCTCATCAACCAAGGCTCGTTGTTCTGCTTCGTTGGATACCAGCCCATCAAGAATCGCCGAGTGCACTTCCCGCAGTATCTCACCGATTCCGGAGCCCGAAGGAATCCCCATCGCCAGTAGGTCGTCCCCTGACAGCGATGGCCTTACGTTTCGCCATTCATTAAGATAGCGACGTAAATTCTCTGAGACTAAAGGTTCCGAGGTAAAACGGGCAGACGCTTCAATCGCTTCAGTTTCGAGGCCGTCCAGGCTCCGGCAAATCTCGGAGGTCTTGGCGGTAGGCGCTGAAATAGCAGACATCAATCCTTGCAAAGCAATGGTATCACGTACAACTCGCGCCCAATCACCGGGCAGATTCAACCGCTCGCAGACCGATTCGCCACCGACAGCGCTCATGCCAGAAGCCAAAGCGGCAAGGAAATGGCTCGAATGCACGTCAGACTGACCGATCAATGATGTAACTGAACGGCCATCAGTCATTGCAGGGTGAATACCTTGGAGTATCCCAAGATCCATCGCTCTCACGAGCATTTGCGGAGCATTGTCTTCGGCGAAAATCTTCTGAAATTCCTGCCGCCAACGGTCGCCACTAACCGCTGCAATATGGCCCTCAGTGATGCTTCTTTGCAGGTCCGATAGCGTGCTCTCAGCAATTTTGAAACCCAGTCTCTGTTCGTAGCGTACGGCGCGCAGCATTCGGGTTGGGTCGTCAGTGAAGCTGCCTGGGTGGATAATACTGACTGAGCCGTTGGCCAGGTCTTGAAGCCCACCGTGGGGGTCTATCACATTGGGAGCCACTCCGGACAAAGGCAGGGCCATGGCATTGATGGACAAATCCCGGCGCGCCAGATCATCAGCAAGGTCGCTGGGCGAGGTCTCAGGAAGGTATCCAGGAAAGTGATAGGACTCTTTACGGGCGGTCACTATGTCCACATGATCCCCTTCAACCACTACGGTAGCAGTGCCAAAACGAGAGTGGGCGATAACCCGTCCACCAAGCTTGTCCGCTACGTCTGTAGCGAGCACGGGCGCATCGCCCACCAGGACGAAGTCGAGATCGCGGGGGGGCACATCCAATACAGAATCCCGCACCGGGCCGCCCACCAGGAAAACGGGCACGTCCTCTTCCGAGGCAAGACGACGCAGTAGATTGAAGACCGCCAGTAAGCCGCCACCTACTCCGCCGGCAATGCGATCCAAGGAAAGGGGGGTTGCGCTGGATTCAGGCGTGGCAAGGCCTCCTTTTGGTGCGTCCGATGGACTTGAGAAGTAAAGTCGTGATTATAGCATGTCAGGCACGATTTCCGGCATATTATCGACTGCTTTTGGCTTTCCACTGACATCGGATTAGTGACCTAAAATCTGCGTCCTGCGCTTTGACAAGCTTTAGGTGTGTCGATACAATCCAACCACCGGCCCAGTTCACGCACACACCAGTCGTGCGACTAACCCACCTGAGACACGTAATTACTGGGGTTGAAGAACGGGCAAACCGGAGAATTTTGGGAGGTACCAGCATGGCCGATGCTCAATTCACCACCTTTTACGACTTCCGTTGACCCTTCGTCTACAACGCAGCCGTGTGGCTGTCGAAAGTGGAAGAGTCTACCGGAGAGACGATCAAGGTCGATTGGCAGCCGTTCTCTCTAGCCCAGGTCAACAGCGACAAGGAGTCGGACGTCAAACTCTGGGAACAACCAGAGATGATTGACGGCAGCGACAAGACATTCCTGGCCCACATGTCCGGTTTAGCCGCCAAGCGTCAGGGAGAAGAGGCTTTCAGGTCCTTCTTCATGGCACTACTGCGAGCAAGACACGAAGACAAGAAAGACCTGTTGGATCCCGCCGTCATGGAAGAGGCAGCCATCACTGCCGGTCTGGATATGGCTCGCTTCCGCGAAGATTCCGCCGATCCAGAACTTCTCAAGGACATCGGAGAGTCCCACACCATCGCCGTCGAAGAACATGGCGCCTTTGGTGTGCCAACCTTCGTCTTCGGCGAGGGCAATGCAGCTTTCCTTAAGATGTTCATACCCCCAGACGAACAAGCCGCTGAGATATACGAGACGATGACCAAAGCCATGAGCGAGTTTGCCCATGTCGGCGAATTCAAGCGTCCTCAGCCCCCCTGGCCTCACGGTGTCATCTAGATACCGTACCGTTTTAGCCGGGGCCAAACTCGAAGCCCTTCAATCTGTGCTGGGGTTCTCATTTAAGGACCCCAGCCTATTGCAATTGGCCCTGATTCACCGTTCTTACTGCAACGAGAACGGTCTGGACCCATCAGAATGCTACGAGAGACTGGAATTTCTGGGCGACGCCGTCCTGGAACTTACCGTATCCACCGAACTCTTCACCAAGTTCCCTGATGCCGATGAAGGCCAACTCACCAAAACCCGCTCTTCGCTGGTCCGCCGAGAGACCTTGGCGCAGGTGGCCCGGCGCATAGACTTGGGCAGTTATCTATTCTTGGGCAAGGGCGCCGAGACTACTCAGGGACGAGAACAAGACTCGGTGTTGGCCGCAGCATTTGAAGCCCTCATCGCAGCGGTATACTTCGATCAGGGCAACGAGTTCACCCGCCAACTGATTCTCCGGCTTATGGATTCGGAATTGAGCCGGGCTGAAGAGATTGGTCGTCCACCTGAGAACCCTAAATCCCGACTGCAAGAGATGGTCCAAGCCCAGGGCATGAACCCGCCGGTGTATGAACTCGTAAGCAGCGACGGCCCCGACCACGGCCCGGTTTTCACCGTGGATGTGCTGGTGAACGGCCAGGTCGTCGGTACGGGTACCGGCGGCAAGAAATCAGATGCGGAAGGTGCGGCGGCGCGGGCGGCCTTCGCCGCATTATCCGGCCAGGTTTGACCACGGAACACCAATCCGATTCAGGGCTTCACCCCTCACATAATCCAGTTTCCCCCAACCCACAGGACGGCAGATGCTTAGATTCTTCGAACGGAACCGCAAAGAGAATATTGAACACACCCAGGACGCGGTGAAACCCTCTAGAGATCGCTGGTTTGGCCGTATTCTCAATGTTCTCCGGTCATCGAAATTGAACGATGCGCTCTGGGACGAACTGGAAGAGATACTAATCTCATCGGACGTTGGCGTTGAAACCTCTTTGAACATCATTGAAGAACTGAAGGCCACGGTAAAAGAGAAGAATCTTGAATCAGGGGAAGATGTCTTCGAATATCTGAAAGAGTCTCTAGCCGCAGGAATGCAGCACGAAAACGCCGAATCTCTGTGGTTGGACGAGACTGAGATAGACGGCCCTTATGTGATACTGATGGTGGGCGTAAACGGGGTGGGCAAAACCACCAGCATCGCCAAACTGGCCCACCATTTCACCCAGGAAGGCAAGAAGGTGGTCCTGGGAGCAGGCGACACCTTCCGGGCCGCCGCCGCCGAGCAGCTGGAAATCCTTGGTAACCAGATTGGCATAGATGTAATCAGACACGAAGCTGGAGGTGACCCCGGAGCTGTGGCCTTTGACGCCTACCAGGCTGCCAAGGCGCGAGGCGCTGATGTGTTGATCATCGACACCGCTGGCAGGTTACACACCAAATCCAATCTGATGGAGGAGCTTCAGAAGGTCAATCGGGTCATCACCCGACTGGAACCGACTGCTCCTCACCAGGTCATCCTGACACTGGACGCGACAACCGGCCACAACGGCCTGGCCCAAGCCAAGTCATTCAAGGACGCAGTGGATTGTACCGGCATATTCCTGGCCAAACTAGACGGCACCGCCAGGGGCGGCATCGTTCTTGCAATCAAGCAAGAACTGCAAGTTCCGATCCTATTCATCGGCACGGGCGAAGGCGTAACGGATTTTGCTCGGTTCGACACCCACGATTTTGTGGAATCGCTGCTGGCGCCCGTTTAATCCATTCCGCTACTACTCCTCCCACACCTAGATCTTCGTTGAAACCATGCTAGACGCGCTTAGCTGGTACATCGCCATTCAATTATTGGGATTGCTGGCATTCCCAGCCGCCTTCGTGCTTTTCAAACGACTGCCAGACCGTGGTTTCACACTGGTCAAACCAGCGGCGTTGGCATTTTTCTCCTATGTCATCTGGATACTGGGTCTCTCTCACATCGCCCCTAACACCCAACTGACTATCATCGTTGTGCTTGTCGCGGCATCCGCCCCCATCATCTATCTGCTCCGTAAAAACCTACCAGCAATCAAAGACATTGTCCGTCAGAACTGGCCCGTGATGGTAGCAGCTGAAATTCTGTTCCTGGGGTTCTTCCTCTTGTGGTTAGGCATCGTGTCCGAGGCTCCAGCCATCAACCACACCGAGAAACCAATGGACTTCGGGTTCATGAACGCTGTGCTGCAAAGCCAGTATTTCCCACCAGAAGACCCCTGGCTCTCGGGGAGTCCTATCAGCTACTACTACTTCGGCCACTTCATGATGGCCTTCATGGCCAAGTTGACCGGAGTAGCGTCCAGCTCCGGCTACAACCTTGGTGTCGCCTTAGTCCCTGCCCTGGCGGCCATCGGCGCCTTTGGACTGGTCTACAACCTAGTACGCCTCTCGGGAGGGACTCTCAAGTCGGGCATCATCTTTGGCAGCATCAGCCCGGTGTTGATACTTCTGGCTGGAAACCTGGCAGGCGCCATGGAGTTTGTGCATCTGCAGGGTTGGGGTAGTAACGGCTTCTGGGAATGGATCGGTATCAAAGGGCTAGACGGTTCCGATACCGGCTCTGGTATGTTTCCGGATAGCCAATGGTGGTGGTTCCGGGCCAGCAGGGTGATAGACACCCTCTCCGGGGGTCAAAGCCTCGATTACACCATCACCGAGTTTCCGGTCTTCAGTTTCATACTTGGAGACCTGCATCCCCATGTGATGAGCCTTCCGTTCTTCTTGTTGGGGCTTGGTCTGAGCCTCAATTTCTATTCGTCCACCGAAAAGTTGGGCCTGCTGTGGCTCCGTAATAACCCAATTGAGGCAGCGGCCCTGGCCGTATTCATCGGGTCATTGGCCTTCATCAACCTCTGGGATTTTCCGGTCATGGCGGCAATGATTGGCAGCGCGGCATTGGTGAAAGCCTACGGAGATCAAGATGGAAACCTGACTCGCGCTTCGATCGGTGCAGCAACTGTGATGATATCTATCCTGATCTGGGCGATAATCCTGTTCCTCCCGTTCTACATCAACTTCGAGGCCCAGACCTCCGGAATCCTGCCACTGGGCGATGTGAATACCAGACCAATCCTGCTTTTCTTGGCCATGGGACCGTTAATCCTGTTGGCTGTATCGTTCTTGGTGCGCCAATTACCTCGATTGGTACGCCCATCTGAAGCAGATAACTCAGCGGCAAATCTGGTGATGCTGGTTGTGGCCTCCCCGCTGTTGCTCTGGATCGCACTCGCGTTCATAGCTACCTGGATCGACGACGGCGCAACTTCCGCTTTCGGCGAGATTGCGGACCGCATGATACTGGTCATCCCAGGTCTACTACTGGTCGCCGTGGCCGGGTTCAGCGCAATGCAACGAAGCCGACTAAATCGGGGGCGAGCCACAACCTTCCTCCTGATGATGGCCGGACTGGCTTTCTTGCTCTTGGTCGGAGCCGAGACATTCTATGTGGTAGATCAGTTCGGCGGCGCGTTTAGGCGCATGAACACCGTGTTCAAGTTTTACTACCAGGCCTGGCTCTTGTTGGGCATCGTCGGAACCTACGGTCTCTACTACCTGTGCTCAGCCCGTTCAGCAGTAAGTTGGCCGCTCAATATCAGCCGATTAATGTCCGCTGGGAAATACGTCTGGATCGGCACCGTTGCAGTTCTGCTGCTGGCATCGTTCTACTACCCGCTTGGTGCAGTACTGGACCGAACCGGCGTACTAAGAGAAGGACACACGATATCCGACAACACATTGGACGGTCTAGATTTTTTAAAACAACCCGCCCCAGGCGAATATGCCGCCATTGAGTGGTTACGTGATGACGCGCCATGGGGCCGGATAGTCGAAGCTGTAGGCGACGACTACTCTGAATTTGCCCGAATCTCATCCAGCACCGGCCTGCCGACGATACTTGGCTGGAAGGGCCACGAACTCCAATGGCGCAGGTCTTCATCCTTCCAGGGCCGCGAGGAAGATGTCAGAACCATCTTCAGTAGCGGGGATTCCGGTATTGTTCGTTCCTTGCTAGACGCCTACGATGTGCGCTACGTTTACCTGGGCTCACGTGAGCGGCGAACTTACGGTGCAGAGAACCTGGCGACGTTCGCTGAATCTTCGGACAGCGCGAACCCTGAGATATTTCTTAAAACCGTCTTTGAACATGACGGCGTAATAGTTTACGAGATGGTCCAGACCACAGCAGAAAATAGATGAACAGTGAAAGCGCACGGGGCGGATTGAAAACAGTTCTTTTACCAAGAGGGCTTGCCCAACGGATGTGGGGTGGCCGCAGATTCGGCTGGTTGGAAGCTGCCTTCTTGGTCGTGGTGGTCGTAGCCCTGGTCATGCGCCTTTGGGAATTGGGTGGCCGAACAGCCCACTATGACGAAGCCATCCACATCCACTTTTCCTGGAAATTGGCCGAAAGCGACGGCGCATTTCTGGGTTGGCCCTGGATCTTTGGCACCGACTATATCCACTCGCCCTGGATGCACGGTCCCTTCCAGATAGAATTCACCGCCCTCATCTTCCGCATCTTCGGCGATACCGATGTCACGGCCAGGTTGGGTTACGTCCTCTTTGGGACAGCCTTGGTGGCGGTGCCCTACTTCTTCAGAAACTATCTAGGCCGCACCGGTACGCTACTAGCTGCGATCATGCTGACCCTGTCGCCGACAATGCTGTATTTCAGCCGGTTCGGTCGCAACGACATCATCATGGCTTTCTTTGCGTCGACTCTCTTGATCCTCATGTGGCGCTATATGCACGAGGGCCACCGCCGCTATCTCTACCTGGCCTCGGGCATAATCGCTTTGATGTTTGCCACTAAGGAAACGGCCTATCTGGTCGTCGCGATATTCGGGTTGATCCTATTCGTCGTATCCATCGCCGACATCGTTCCGTGGGCATTAGGCCGGACAAAACTCTCCCAAGTCAGCCATTCGGCCGGGTTCTTCTTGCTACTTGTCACTTTGAGTTTGCCCCAGTGGTCTGCCTTGTCGGGTTTGTTCCAAAATGCCCTTGGCCTCACCCTGACCAACCCAGACCCTCATACCGGCGCCAATATAGCCAACGTCGACGGGTCCGTTGGCTTGGTAGGAGCACCAGCTTGGGCGGGGAGAACCCTGCTACTTCCGGTACAGGACCTGCCGATAGGCGTCCATGCCCTGGTGTTGGTCGCGGGGCTGGCCGTATTAGCCTGGCTTGTGCGTCGAGGCCCGCCCAGCAAACGGCACATTACGTGCATCGCCGGAGTGCCATTGGCCATAACCGGCGCCATAACTCTGCTGTTATACCGTCCCATCGCCGACGTGGTGGAAACCCGCGGCGTCCCAGCCCTGGATCTGTCGCTGGCCGTGCTTCTGGTAACCGGGGTAATATCCAGTCTGATCTACTACCGGTATCCGTTCCAGCGGAGCACTCTGCTAATATCTATTCCGGCATTGGTGGCCGCTCTCTATGCCGTATTGTTCACTCCGTTACTGGACCTGGACGCAGTTGTGAACGGGATACTGCCCAGCCAGGTGAACATCGGCGCTGCTGCCAACGGCCTGCCCTTGAACTACGTGGTGGCGTTGGGAATGTTATCCTGGACCGTCATCCTTTCAGCGGTTTTGGGAATCCGGTGGCTGGGTAGCACCTGGCTTATCTGCGCTGGTATCTATTACTTCATCTGGACCGCCCTCTACACCACTTTCTTCACCCACATGGCGGGGGTATTTAGCGGATCATGGCAGGGGATGGGATACTGGGTGGCCCAGCAGGACGTGGCTCGCGGCAATCAACCTTGGTATTACTACTTTGTCGGCCTGCCTGTATACGAGTTATTGCCACTAGTATTTGGAATAGCCGGTGGGGTGTATTTCCTAAAAAGAGGCGATGTACTGGGTCTGGCCCTGACCCTCTGGGCCGCTTTGACGTTCCTGGCTTATACCCTGGCCAGCGAAAAGATGCCCTGGTTACTAGTGAACATCACCCTCCCATTGGTCTTTCTATCGGCTAAGTTCCTAGGTGAATTGGCCGAATCTGTGCGCTGGAAAGAGGCCCTGCGACTTGGCGCTGCCGGTTCCTTAATCCTGGCTACTTTGGCATTGGTGGGTGGTCTCTACTTCCTCTATGGCTACACCGATGGTGCCAGGGAAGAGGGAGGCCTGGACCCG
>CAYVIG010000022.1:2955-18736 GCA_964451445.1 uncultured Dehalococcoidia bacterium | reverse complement strand
GTTGTCGCAGATAACTTCGGCGATGAACAGAGTGATAACTCTTGAACCAACTTCGTTGGGGCGTTCACCTTCGGTTGCAGGGTAGGCTCAGCTCTTGAACCAGCGATGGGGTTGCATGATTACTGGGTTTTTCATTACGGCTTTGCTGCTTCTGGGGATGGTTGCCATCCGAGTGGGTGGAATACCTTTCTAACTGACTGCGTTGAGGCAAATTCCTCCAGTAGAGAACGAATTTAGTCCCGTACGGTTGCTATTCCTCCGCGGCGTTTTCAATCTGATTTAGTTCCATCAGCTTGCCGTATTGGTCTAGATGGTTGCTTGTAACGTCAACCCACAAGAGGACTTGTTACAGGTCGTGTTTTTGTTGGTAGTCTTGGGCTGTGGCAACCAGACGTTGCGGCTTGGTGTTGGTGACTGGTTCTCAGGGCCTACCTAGATCCGATCCACAGCGGATTTTGATTTCTACAAAGGCTCACTCATGCCCGCCTTGAGCAACTATGTCGAATTTACTCCAGTGGCTGCTGTAATTATTGGTCACTACCGTGTAGCCTTCGCCGTCCAGAAAATATCTTGCGTGGCCTTATCCCCACTGGCCAATACGTCATCTGGGAGTGGACACGACTAACTCCGACCAGAGAACTGCATACTGGACTGCGCAACCGGGGCGAACGACCGACGATGGATCGGGCAGGGTCCGAGCTTGTTCAGGCGTTCGAAGTGGGATTTAGTGGGATAACCTTTGTGCTTGGAGAATTCGTACCCTGGGTAAGTCTCTTCCGCCTCGACCATCAACTGATCACGGGTGACCTTGGCCACGTTGGAAGCCGCCGCTATGGAATAACTCTTGCTGTCCCCTTTGACGATGGACTCGTAGGTGTAGGCGCATTCTCGGACGTGTATGAAGTCCAACAATAGGTGCCCCGGCGCAAACTGAAGCTGCCCCACAGCCCGCATCATGGAGGCCAATGCTGCATGGCCGATGCCCATCTCGTCTATCTCTTCCGGGCCGACCATTCCCACACCCACGGCCAGCGCATTTTCTTGGACGGTGTTCACGGCACGCAGGCGTTTGTTATGGGTGAGTTTCTTGGAATCGTCCAGGAATTTGAGCCAGGGTTCGTCTCCGGTCAGGTCAGGGGGAAAAATCACCGCTGCGGCCACCACCGGCCCAGCTAAAGGGCCGCGGCCTGCTTCATCCACACCAGCCACAAACTGAATGCCGCGACTGTATGCTTCTGATTCCAGGGAAAGGTCTGGCATTGGTCACCTCGCAGTTGTGTTAAGGAGTGGCCGTCGGCTGGTCCGTTGAAACGCCGCCTAGTTCTGGGAGGTTCACTTCAGAAGGTTCTATGGTACCACCGCCCAACACCACATCACCCTGAAAGAATACCGCAGCTTGACCTGGTGTGACCGACCTTTGCGGGCGAATAAACCGGATTACTGCTCTATCACCCTCAGGATGCAAAACTGCAGCAGCCTCGGAGGACTTGTAGCGAATTTTCACGTTAACTTCCACCGGACCATCAGGCGCGATGCCAAGGGGGTATTTCACGTCTGACACGCGCATCTCATCTCGCATCAGAGCCGATCCCGGGCCAATGACCACACGCCTGGACTCCGGTTCTATCCGTACCACGAACCTGGGCTCACCCTCAGCCACTCCCAAACCGCGCCTCTGGCCAATGGTGAAATACTCTATTCCCTCGTGTTGTCCGGCTAACGTACCATCAAGCTCGACGATATCACCGGGCGTCGTTGTCAGCCTCTGCTTGAGGAACGACTTGTAATCTCCGGAGGGTATGAAGCAGATATCTTGGCTGTCTGGCTTGTCCGCGATCAACAACCCGGCATCCTCGGCCATTTGCCTGATCTCACTCTTGGGGTAAGCACCCACAGGCATCAGGGTACGAATCAATTGCTCCTGACCCATTCCAAACAGAACGTAGGATTGGTCTTTGAAAGCGTCTACCGCCTTCTTCAGGAGAACGCCTTGGGGCGTGCGCTCAAGCTGAGCGTAATGACCGGTGGCAACGTAATCAGCTTCCAAGATCGCAGCCCGTTCCATCAGGTGGCTGAACTTGATCTTGTCGTTGCAAGCGATGCAGGGGTGGGGAGTTCGGCCCAATTGGTACTCGGAGGTGAAATAATCCACCACCTGAGACTGGAACTCCTTTTGGGTGTTGAGAACGTAATGGGGAATCCCCAGGCGTCGGCACACAGAACGGGCATCTTCTACGTCGTCCAGAGTGCAGCAACCCTGATAATTTGGCGGCAGGTCATCGCCGTCGAGGTTGTAGAGCTTCATGGTCACACCCACAACGTCATAACCCTGCTGTTTCAACAGCAGGGCGGCTACCGAGGAGTCCACTCCTCCGCTCATAGCGACGACAACTTTTTCCGGCATAATCGATCGTTCCTAAAGAAAATCCCTTGATTCTCAGACTAGCACACCCCAATCGAGGCGTACACCCAAGTTACATTACGGACCAGACCAACCCCAGACGGCCCGGATATTCATCGTGCCTAGATGCATCCGAAAGAAAAGTTTCGTAGTAGTCTATATTGTAGTTCTTGGCACTTATCGATTAGTGCCTCAAGCAATAACTTGGCACGGGACTCTAGAGGGCGAACATAGACCCAAACGAAACATCGAAAACTCTCTTTTGCGGAAACTGCGGCTCATCAGTCCTGCCCAACGATATTGAATGCAGTCAATGCGGAACACGAGTACGAACCGATTCAGATCTGATTGACCTGATAGGTGACTGCTTTCCTTACTGCCGCGCCTGCGGTGTGCCTTTAGCCAAAGAATCGGCACTTCATTGCACCAAATGCGGGGCGTCGCCCCTCTGTCGGGAGCACTTCTATCCATCGACTCGGTCGTGCTCATTGTGCCCACCACTAGAGGCCGCGAAAGAACCAGAACAGCCCTCTCTTTCCAGTCTGTCCAGGGGGTCCCGAAGCACGACTGATGTCTCTGTGGCCTGTTCGAAGTGCGGAGCACAAATTCTCCAGGGAGTGGAATTCTGTCCCAACTGCGGCACCGATCAAGGGTTAATCGTTCACTGCAACTTCGCCGGGTTATTCCCCAGGATCGGTGCGGCGATCATAGACGTTCTACCTCCACTAGCAATCGCCGGAATAATCTTCCCTTTCATCGATATACCAGGTGTGTTCATGCTGCTACTGGTCAGTTACCATGCGTTTTGCACCTACAATAGGGGCCGCACCTTGGGAAAGATGATGCTGGGACTCCAGGTGATAAGCATAAATGGCGAACCGCCAACCCTGAGGCAGATTCTCCTGCGCGAGGTTGTGGGCAAGTTGCTCATCTTCTTTACCCTGTTCATCGGGTTTCTCTGGATAATTTGGGAGCCCAAGAGGCGTGGTTGGCACGACTACTTCGGCAGCACCTACGTGATCTATACCAAACGTGATTAGCCCCAAAAGTCTGCTACACTGGCCCCAACTTGACTAGACAGGCCTGGCCCGACGCCTGGCCCCAGTTGGAGGACCTTCATGGGAGTCACATTTGGAACTTCTCTTCCTAGTCGTGGCGATATGGCCGGCCCGGAGCAGCTGCGGAGTGTAGCCCAACGCGCCGAGGACCTTGGCTACGACCACATTTGGGTCAGCGACCACATAATCCTGCCCAAGAAGGTCGACTCTTTCTACCCGTACGCCGCCGACGGTGTCCCCACTTTCAAGCCTGACGAGCCGTATTACGAGCCTTTGGCGGCGTTAAACTTCATAGCCGGTTGTACCCAGCGTGTGCGTCTGGGCACTCACGTGCTGATTATCCCCTACCGGAATCCGGTACTCACAGCCAAGATTCTTTCCACCCTTGACGTGCTCTCTGGCGGTCGAGTGATCCTAGGCGCGGGCGTTGGCTGGATGGAGGAGGAATTTCAGGCCATGGGGCTCGATACTTACAAGGAACGCGGTGCAGTCACCGACGAATATCTGCAAGTCTACAAAGAACTCTGGACCAAGCACGACGCGTCGTTCGACGGCAAGTATTACCAGATCTCCGATACAGGGTTTGAGCCTAAGCCGGTCCAAAAACCCCATCCTCCGGTGTGGATCGGAGGGCACAGCGGCCCGGCGGTCCGCCGAGCCGCCAAGTTCGGAGACGGCTGGATGCCAATCGGACTGCGCCCGCCAGCTATTCTGGAGCCTGAAGAGCTGGCCGGAAAGATCGCCCAGCTTCGAAAGCTGACAGTCGCAGCAGGACGACCAGAAGACGCAGTGTCTCTGACCTTCAGCACCGGAGTGATGTTCAACGACCAGACGGGCAGTTCTCGCGCCTGGATGCAAGGCAATCCCGAGCAAATAGCCTCAGATTTGCGACAATATCAAGACCTAGGTGTATCCAACTTCATCATTAACTTCCAAGGTGGGACAATCCCCGAGCTGCAGGAGAACATGGAACGGTTTTCCCGTGAGGTCATCGCCTTGATTCCAGAGTGATTCCTGTATTCGACATGACGACCGCCTTGTCTCGCTCGTGGTGTCTTTACGCGAAAGTATGTCGAACCCCCACTTCATCTTAGGTTACTCGCGCAGGTGATCGACTCCGCTGCATCCTTCAACGGGCCCAGGACGAGCGGTGTCAGATAACATTGGCTAACCCCATCCACTATTCCCATATTCGCGGGAATCCAAAACAACCGCGAAAGATCAACTGGCATCGCACAGAACCTGCATGAGTTCTTGCCTTCGCAAGAAAGACTAACGGGCCCGGCAGCAAGTAGAGCAAATTCGTAGGGGTGGGTTTATCAACTGCCCTGAGTCGGAGAATCCAAAACTCAGTCTCGAAACCAATTTGGCCCACGTGATTGGGCAGGACAGGATGAGCGGTTCGGAGAAATAGTCCGCGGATTAAACCACCGGCACCTCGGAAACCCCGTATTTCTGCTCCAGCTCATAGACGGCGTCAAGGCCCATCAGGTCAGCGACGTCCCAACGGGTGCCGAACCGTTCCGGGTTCACCGCGCCTTCTTCCACAAGCTCGGTGAAGGCGTCCTTGAGCTGCTTGTATATCAACCAGATGGTGCTGCCGCAGATCATGATCTTATAACCCAGGTCGTCCATCAGCTTGGTGTTGGCCAAGTCCCCGTTATACATCCTGGGCAGGCTGGCCATGTCCCGGGCGTAGTTCTGGATGTCCTCCTGGCTCTTGATTCCGTCCACAAAGACCAGGTCTGCTCCCGCCTCCATGTAGGCGTTGCAACGATCGATGGTGTCATCCCACCCTGTGACTGCATAGGCGTCACACCTAGCGATGACAACAAAATCGGTATCTACTCGGGCGTCGAGGGCGGCTTTGATCTTCTGCACCGCTTCCTCTTTGGGAATCACTTGCTTACCGGCGAAGAAACCGCACTTCTTAGGGAACAATTGATCCTCGATGTGGACACCAGCCACACCTGCGGATTCATACTCGCGAATAGTACGTTGAACGTTTAGGGGGTTTCCGTACCCGGTATCGGCGTCGCAGATGACCGGAATGTCCACTGCTCCGGCGATGTACTTTGCATTGGCAACCATCTCAGTCATAGTCAACAGGCCCACATCTGGAAATCCACGCTCGGCAGAGGTGCCGGATCCGGTCATATAAACAGCAGGCAGCCCCACCGATTCCGCAATCTTCGCGTGGAACGCGTTGAGCACGAATGGAGCTACAATCAAGCTGTCTTGTTTGAGTAATTGGCGCAGTTTGGCGGTGGTTTTCATACTTGGTCTCCTCTCCGAAAACCGGTTCCAATTAGACTGGAATCCAGTAGCTGGAATCATGATAACCCAGGGCCAGAGTGACCGCCAGAGAGGGAAAGCAGGAATCGACCGAGAAAGGACGCCTATTTGAGCCTTATAGGGCGTAGCTGAATAGGTGCTCCCAGCTAACATCATTGGCCCAACTACCGTTACTCCAATCGTCCCCGGCAGCTTCGGAATGATAACGGAGTAGGACCAACCTCCAGGCGCGCGCCACCAACGGGACGCCTACATCTATGGCCACACCCTTAGCAAAATCTGCGGCATCAGCCATGACAGTTGGTGGCAGGCTGGCATATTCCATCAGGTTGATCTTCGGGTGAAATGGGCCGTTGTCCGACGGGAGACTGGCGCATGGCAACTCTTGAAGCATGTCCGTTGCCTCGCGGTGAAGTGTGATTAGAGGATGGCTAGCGTCGGTCTGCTGGAAATCCAAGTAGATGTTGTTCTTCTCCCCATTCACGCCTTCACCGTCGCCGTTCCTTCCATTGGCCACACCCAGGCAATTGATGGAAAACCGTGGGCTGCGCTTGCGGCTAACCTCGGCCAGACGACCGACACCATTGGCCAGAAGGTCAAGAGTGGTGTCTGAATAATCGAAATAACTGACCACACTCATCCGCAGCATATGCATCTCGGCCGCCCACGACCCGTACTGACCACAAACTATGTTGCGAGTGCGATAGGCCCTGGAAGTGAACGCTGGTTCCACGGCCAATTCTATGCCCAACCTAGTAGCCACGTTTCTCTCCTCACATCCGGAACCTACTACAAAGGTCCCGCCGCCACCCAAACCATGCTTGGTCGGGTAGATTCAATTATTTTTGTACCTGGGATTATGTCAGGCGATCGGCCATTTCCGGGAAACCTATCGCTTCCAAATCGGCTTGGAAGCCGTCGACATCGAAGTAGGGTAGTCATAACAATCGATGTAGGTGCCCGCCTGCCTGCAGCCCCGGCTCTGCGGATGTCCCAAGCACAGGCCGCGACGCGGAGCACCTGCTCGCCTGGCAACCCAAGGCGTGTTGATACAAGCCTGTGTGGGGCTTATAAAAACCTGCCCGTTCGTCGGAGGTCCACCGGGCCAATAGAATGTCCAGACCGTTGATCGTCCTATCCGGCGATTTCAAATCTCCATTGAACAATGCAGTCATCTGGAACTTTCCCTGCACCCGCGTCCGAAGTTCTTTAACATGTGGGAACAGGGTCGGCGTGGCCTTGGCCGTCACCAATTCTTCTATATCGTTTTTAGTGTGCCCGATCTTAAGCTTGTATAACAACTGACTGAGAGTCAGGCGACGCACTACTTCAAAGGGAGTCCGTGGCCGACCCAAAACCGTATCCACGCTGCATTCATGCAGGTATGCCATCTCCCACGCCTGTACGACCTCGGGTGCGCTCCCTGGATAACCCTTTGTCTTCAGGAATCCTTCGAACTCAGGGGCAAAGCCGACCACCGAGTCCAGCAGTGTTCCATACATATCGAAGGTGATGGCCTCAGTCGGTTCTAACGGCAATATTTGCAAATCTCATGCCTAGGTTGGTCAGTATTCTCATTCAACTGGGCGCTAACGGGCATCTTGGGTTTAGCTAACGGATGATGCGATCCGCGATCACTACCGTGAATGCGATACAGATCGCCAGGATGACAATGGTCAAGATGATCAGCCATTGGGACATCACCTGAGCCGCCTTTTCGCCTGGCTCGCCAGCAAAACGCTCAATGCGCTCACGCTCGGTTATCTCCTGGAGAGGAATCTCCAAGGTCTCCCGCGCCCGCGTCTCGTCACCCTCATAAACCAGCAGATCGTGGGACAGGTTATACGTGGTGCCCCAAAGGCCAGGCCCCCCACCCAACGGCTTAACCATGCACGGTATGCCCTCCAGATCAAGGCGTTGCTCCGCCATCCGGGCTGTAGGCTCATTGTCATAGACAATGAGACTGACCTGCTTCCGATTTGGCTCCTGAGGCATAGGCCTATTATAGAGGTCGGCACGGTGGGAATTAGGGGTTTTTGACAACGGAATAACGCGGTTGGGTGGCCGAGAGACCATCGGATGAAGCGGGCAACGGATTCAGGCATAATTAGGGGTGTCGCCATGCCTAAGAGGTGATATAATACGCCGGCGCATGGCTGGGCCGAGGTGGTGGAACTGGTAGACACGCGGTCTTGAGGGGGCCGTGGGCGTAAGCTCGTGTGGGTTCAAATCCCACCCTCGGCACCAAAACACGGCACTCCTGTTGAGAGGGCCCGGCCTTCAAGCAAACGGGGCGACGTAGCCAAGTGGTTAAGGCGGAGGTCTGCAAAACCTCTATTCGGCGGTTCGAATCCGCCCGTCGCCTCCAAAATATTCCCTGGCGCGATTCGAAAGCAAACTCACCGGCTCCTGCTCAGATATGCTCCGCGCCTAGATTCCCTCATCTCCGCTCTTTAGATCCCCATTTACAACAAAAACACCCAGAAGGTTGAACCGGTTTAACCCAGGCCAAAATGCCGGGATGGCGGAATGGTAGACGCGGCGGACTTAAAATCCGCTATCTTAACGGATGTGTGGGTTCGAGTCCCTCTCCCGGCACCAACTTTTCTCACACCTGAAAAGACCGCTAATTGAGGCGGTCTTTTTAATTGGCTGTCGCCATCTGCATCTTCACTGTTAACAAAAGTGTTAACAATCCCCATGTAACGCTGGTACAGATCCTTCCGCCACGGACGCTTCCCAGTGGGGGCTTAGCCAGAACATGACCATTCTAAGGCAAATACCCTTAGTAGAAGTTTTTAGATGGAAGAAGGCAAAAGCCCAGCTGAAGCCCGTCCGGTATCTCCAGGTCGTCCAAGTCGGGATCTGGACGTAGAACTGCTTTTTGGCTTTAGTGTATTATCTTAATCTAGTCACAAATCCTTGACGAAAAAGCTTCTCGAAAAGGTTCTGAAGGCGCTCATTTGTTGCCCGGCGCCAAAGATTAAAAAGCCACTCATAAGAGGCGGCTTTTCTTATTTCGGTCGGCTTTATTTTCTACCTGTTAAGACCTTGTTCAAACAAAAATGTGCCAATCTGTTTGAGGCACGGAAAACAGTATGGAGTATCAAAATGAACTGGGGTGAATTCGCCCGAAAAGAACCGGAATTAGCAAAGCTGGGACAAGAACGATTAAACCGTTACGGACTGGTGATGCTCGCTACCTTACGCAAGGACGGGTTCCCTCGCATATCACCGGTTGAGCCACTGTTCTTCAACAATCAACTCTATCTTGGTATGACTTGGAAGTCTCGAAAGGCGTTGGACCTGATTAGGAACCCGCGCTGTTCCATTCACAATGCCATATCAGATCGGCATGCCGGTGATGGTGAATTCAAGATTTACGGGCGGGCTATTGATATCACAAATCCTAACGAACAGCAGGATTATCTGAAAGCAATGGCTGAAAAAATTAATATGGAATTTGGTGACCAACAATTCCACTGCTTCGTTATAGACATCAATAGTGTCGCCATCAACACCCAAGTTGGCGAAGACTTTCAACACAGGGTGTTGAAAGTCTAGGAAGTCTGAAATGATGATCGTGACCTAGGTCAAGGAGATGAAACGAACACCTTGTAAAGAGAGGATTTTTTATTTCTGGTGCAGTCTGTTTTTTAGAACACTATATCGAATTCTTCTGCTAACCCCAGGGTGAAATCTGATAGGGGCAACCGGGGTGAGATGTTGGAGTATGGCCATAGCGTACGAGTTGCCACTTGGGGGTGATCTTCTGACATAATAGCCTGACCTACCAATCATGCATGATATTCCTATTCGCAGACTGTAGAGGAAGTAGATATGGCAGAGTCCCACACGCATCATCACGACCATGCTCACGAGGAACCCAAAGGTATCCGTACCACCGCTCAGTTCATTCTGACCGGATTAAGTGGTGGACACGCTGTTTTCCACTGGTTCAGCCAAAGTTTTTTCGTGATGCTACCGGAAGTAGTGGCTACCTTCGGACTAAGCGGCTTACAAGTCGGCGCTGTTGCCGCTACTAGGGAGATGGTATCTGGGATTATTGCTCTTCCTGGTGGAGTGGTTACGGACATGCTCCGCCGTCACTGGGGTGCTGTGTTGACAGCCTGCATGGCTCTTTTCGGTTTGGGGTGGCTCATCATGGGTATTGCTCCGTTTTACCCAATCTTACTGATTGGTATGGCTATTGTTGCCGCCGCTGCTTCTATGTGGCATTTGCCAGCCACTGCGGCCCTGTCCCACCGGTTTAGCCACCACCGGGCCTCAGCATTGTCACTTCACGGAGTGGGCGGCAACATAGGCGACGTGTTAGGTCCCGCTCTGACCGGCGTCCTTCTGATGACTCTTAGCTGGCGCGGGATTCTCAGTATTTACGCTGCGGTTCCGCTTTTCTTGGCCTTCGTGGTCTTCTGGGCTTTTCGTAACCTCGGACACTCTGAAAACGACGATTCAAGGCCCGCCCGTTTCCATGAACAAATGGCGAATACTAGAGAATCGTTTAGGCAACACCCTAGGTTGTGGGGGATAATGGCCGTGGCAGGTCTTAGGGGCATGGCTAACGTAGCTTTTCTACCTTTCTTAGCTCTGTACTTGGGCCTGGAAGAAGAGCTGGGTCTGGGCAATGCTTCATTGGGCTTACACATCGCGCTTCTGGTGGGTGTCGGTGTAGTCGCCACACCAGCCACTGGTTACATCTCCGACCGGCTGGGCCGGAAACTAGTGCTCATACCTGGGTTGATTGGACTTTCGGTCCTGACAGCTCTTTTGATTCCTTTTGGTGAAGGTATAGGTCTATTAATAATTCTAGCCTTATTGGGTACCTTCCTGTTTAGCGACCAACCCATCCTCACTGCTGCGGCTCTAGACGTGGTAGGCGAAACGGTGGCTGCCAGTACCTTAGGGGTCTTCTCTTTTTCCCGCTTTGCTCTTGCCGCTGCATCCCCTCTTATCGCCGGTCAGTTATTCGACGCAAAGGGCATCGAGGCTGCATTCTTGTATATATCAGGTATATATCTTTTAGCGACAATTATCTTATTAGTTGTGCCTCTGGCGCCCCCTCAAAAAGCTGCCGGCCACCACCACTAAGTTTCAAAAATCATAGGTCTTGGTGAAAAAACGGCACCCGAAAGAGTGTTCCTTGGGGAGTGTTTTCAGAGAAATCCCTGAGGATGCTCTTTTCCGCCCGCTGCCTAAATAGTGCTTACCAGTTAAGAACAAATTGAGGCTAATCTGTGGCTATAATCCACAATAGATAAACTACAGCGTCTTAGGCCTGTCTGGGGCCTCCAGTAACAGTCCAGATTCAGCGCACGGAGACCCCAGTGTGCCATTCTAAGCACCTATCACGCTTCCTAAATTCCCGGGGCTTGTTTGAAATGATCGAGAAAATTGGCCGCACATGCATTATGCGGGTTGATATTAACCATGTACTGCCCGACTGCCTCCGCTCCATCCATGACACACTGCGGTGCAAGGGCCCCATCCACCAGCAACTATCAATTGCAAATCGACGGTGTTCTTAATTGTGGGTACGAAACAATCATCATCATCAGGGTCAATCGTTATTGGTAAAGCTAATGCCCTTTCTCGGCGCCAATTTCCACCCAATTTAAGATTCGATACTGTCCGGCCTGCCGTCTCGCATAAGCTGGAATGGACGTCCTCACGGCTCCAGCCAGCATTTTGAAAAATGCCTGCATGCTGCGGACTCATAGCGACAACCATATCTGACCTAGCGTGCATATTCCACGAACCCATTGCCGTCATCGTGTCTGCAATTCCTCTGACTAATCGCTCAGGTTCATTACTAACATCGTCCCAACAAAAACGGGGCGATTCCACCATAGCCATGGTTATCACGTCGTCAGTCGGACCGTACCCCTTCGAAGTTGCTAAACTTTCCCATGGGTTATCTTCATCGTTCTCGGCTAAACAATACGTAAACCGCGATGGCATACCGAATACAGTCATAGAAGATACGCCTGGGATGCCTTCCCCGAGGTTCATTAGTATTAATCGTATTGCGCGACCAATCGACGCATTAGCACGAAAACCTGGTCCTAGACATCCACTTCCTCCATGGATACCAATCTGAAAAGAGTATGGACCGTTAACAATCATCATGGGGGCGACACCATGCATAGTCCCCTGCACGCCGTTAACGTTGAATTCCTCTTTTAACATCAATTCTGTCCCAGCAAGAACGACTGGAAGATATTCTGGTTTGCATCCGGCCATAACAGCGTGAACCGCCACTGACTCGACTGATGCAATCCCCATTGCCGGGGGGATAGGTCCTATTATTGTGGATGGGTCCTGTTTGGTTCCTGACAGCATTCTGGAAATTCGGGATTGCGTCGGCGTAACGACAGGCAACCCATCAGACCATGGTTTGTCAAGAAAGAATTCAAACTCGTCTCGTTGTTCGTTCAAGGTTAAAGTCCCTCTAGAGATCAAGGGCAGCAATTACCCTTTGGTTATGTGGCTCGCTGTTTCATCTACATATTTCAAGGTCAGGTCCCTCATATCACCGACAGAAAGATTACTGACTGGGTGGGGTATTTCGACATATGGGTGTCCTGGCATGCCTTTTCCCCGAAACTGGAAAATAGCGGCTTTCGTAAATGCTCGAGTTACAATAGTCGTCGATGGAATGCCCAATTTTTCGAACTCAACCGTGTCATGCACACTGCATAACGTACATGATCCTCAACCGCCTAACCCAGCAATCGCTACATCCACCTGATCAACCATCTCCATGATCATTTCATGTGTAGCAGGTTTGGAATAATGCTCTTTCCTGCGTAGGACCACCCTCTCCGCACCAAATCGTTCACACAGAGCTTCACCAATCGTGCCTAAAATCACATCGGCTTGCTCTTTCGTATTGTCAAGCAAACCAATTACCTTCCCGTTCAGAGAGACAGGGCGTTCCGCAAGTCTAACAATTCGATCCGGTTTATTAGCAGTGGGATCTATAAAGCCCAATTCGGTAGACATTGACTCCTCCTCAAAATAGTAAAACCAACTCCGTACGGTTTATCGCACTGCAATAGCAAGTTTATTTCCGAACTGATTTAACAGTGGTTATGACATGTAATTTAGTATTGGAGTACAAGAGATGCAGCCCGTCCCAAAGAGGGTCGGAAACCAATCTATCTAATCCACGTGCCGGCTAGTATCGAATATCGGCCCTGATTGGTTCAAATGTTGCAATCCCAGGATGAAATTACTGTTCCAGTCATGTTATGTCTGAATATGTTGACAGGAATTCGAAGCGATTTTATAGCTCGCAATCGTGTTGAATGACATCGTGGATCAGAGGTTTAAGTCGCTTTAAAACCCGATGCCCCGAATCGCCGCGAATGGGCAACCCATTTTCACGGCAGAGCTTTGCCCAGTTGATCTTGGGGTGGTCACCGTTCCCATATACTGTCGGTTCAATGCCCAATAAAGCGTTGACATGAGCTAATCTAAGTTCCACTTTCAGAAATTCATCAACTACCGGCTGGAGCTTGCCGATCATTTCTTCCAGTGATTCTTTTTCTTCTTTTAGGGCATCGTCAAGCACGGTACGCACCTAATCCTTCTGTCTTCTTCTGATACTTTCAGTAAACCAGAAGTTATTCATCCATTCTATAATGATACCCCTTTGTTTCTGCCGTCTCGCCATCAGAGACGCACCTGCACTTATTACTCTCATTATCTGACAAAGTCAAAGGGCGTCCACTAATTCTTGGGGGTAGTTTTGGGCATATAAAAAGATTCCCTTGGGTAATCCAGGGACATCTTTTTTAAAATCTCGCTAGATATTACTGGACGTGGTTGGCTCCATTGACCTGCCCTCTCAAACCGGTCTAGATCTAATGTTGGACGTGAACTAGACGGATGGAGGAGAGATATCAACCAGAGACATGAATCAGAGCAGGTCCTCAGCAAGCTACGGAAGGCCAGAGGCGATGGCTCAAGGTCACACGGAAGCCAAGACCAGCCGTCAGATCGGGTTACCGAGGAGACCTTTTACACATGGCGTAAGGTGTATGGCGACCCCAATATCGACCAGGTGAAACGTATGAAACGACTCGAAGCGGGAGGGGACCCAGTCCTCACCGGGGATGTCGTCCGATTGGCAAGACCCTTTGACTGGCGCAGATACCTGAAAATCACTGCACTGCTGCGGCGCGATGATTGGAACGTGAACCACAAGAGGATGGAGAGGATCTGGCGATGGGAAGGGCTGAAAGTACCTAGCAAGCAACTCAAGCGAGCGAGACTGTGGCTCAATGACGGGTCATGTATCAGGCTCGGACCCGAAAGGTCGAACAACGTCTGGTCTTACGACGTCGTCCCGATTAGGACCAAAGACGGCAGAACTATCAGGCTATTTTCTCTACCGAAGTTACGATGCGAGCCCCACCTGGCGCATACTGGTGAAAGGTAGGGTAAGGGTTTTAATTACCCACCCCTAGACCCAAGTGCTGTATGGCTCTTCACATCTGACGGACGATTACTCTATAATCACCGTGATGACTTTTTCTCAGGCACATCAGGCGGTAAGCTGTGGAAATTTGGCATTACGCGGCTTATTGATCGGGCTTGTACTGTCGCTGGTTTTAGGATTTGTAGCTCCGGCATTCGACCACCACTATACTGAGCGTCAACACAACCACTCCCATGTGTTCCTGACCTCCTCTGCAGCCAGCCAAGGTCACCCTGACGTTCACCCCTTCGAGCAGTCCCATACCGACTTTGGGTTTGGTGAAGAGGAGCATGAAGGTCATGGAGTCCTTTACCAGACATCCCATGACGTATTCGGAGAGGCGGGCTCGATATTCTTTAGCGCATTTATCAACGCTGGCCTGGCCTTCTCAGTCGACAGCAAAGATACCCTCTCTCATGCGCTTGTGGCAACAGAGAGCAGATACCCCGGAAATAGCCCCTCCCCCCCCACTAGACCTCCTCTGACTTAGCCTACAACCACTCACGCTATCCGTCTCACTGGACAGTCCTCCCATTGGAATCGAATCGTACCTTGGCCAAACTGTATCTAGTTGCCATCCATGATTCATTCAAGTGGTGCTGTTAATCCTAGTTGCCTGGAGAATGAATCACGTGGCGACAAAAATCTGGACGCTCCTAGGCCTAATCTTGTTGGTGTCCGCCACTATAGCCTCGCCCCTCTGGTCAGACCAGGCATCGGCCAACGGGGCGACCCGCGTGATTGTTGACGACGTACGAGAAGGGCCATACCTCTTCAGAGTGGGTGTCCTACCGGGTAGTCCCAAGGTCGGAAACCTACATCTGAGTGTACTCATTCAAGCCGCAGAGGGAGATGAGATCATCACCGACGGTCGGATAACAGTTAGGGCGACCGGTCCTGAGCCTGGAATGATAGCCGGGCCGGTAGAAGCGATAAATGAACCCCTTAACCCCCAAGTGTTCAGCGCTGACCTAACGATGACCGATCTTGGAACCTGGAGCATGACTTTAGAGACCGTCAGCACATTGGGTGCGGCCTCTCTGGTCGTTCCTCTCCAGGTCACGGAGTCCGGGGGATTCAATCTGCTATTCGTGATCATTCTCGCAGTCTTAATCGTGTGTACCATCGCAATAGGATGGTCACAGATCCAACAGCGAAGAAGATCGACCTAAACACAAGGAGACATTCATGAACATGAAAAAACCCAAACTCATCAGCCTGTTGATAGCTGTGAGTCTATTTGCCATGGTTGCTGCTGCAGCATGCGGGGGCGGCGACCCAGAAGAACTGGACATACCGGTTAGCATTCAGGCCGGAGAAATGACCCCAGGCACTATCAAGGTCAAACAGGGAGACATGGTCACCCTCAAGATCGCCGCTGATGAAGGTGGAGAATTCCACCTGCATACCTACGACATCGAACAAGATGTAGAAGCCGATACCTTAACAGATTTCTATTTTGTGGCCGAAGCGACCGGCCGATTCAAGATTACCTATCACCCCCAAGGTGAACACGATAAGGGT
>CAYVIG010000022.1:0-2855 GCA_964451445.1 uncultured Dehalococcoidia bacterium | reverse complement strand
AACACGATAAGGGTGAACACAACGACGATAATCACGGCGGCATATTCGAATCTGAAGAACTTGCGCCTGGAGCAACTTTCAGTTTCGAGATCGACGACCATCAAACCGGCGAGACTGTGCCATTCCACAGCCACCTACGACCGGCCTTGAACGGAAACATAATGATCGCAGAAGGCGGCAGCACGGAATCCGTTGCCATCAAATACACCGACGAAGCTGCAATCCCCAACGAAGTTCATGTTGGACCAGGCACGGTAATCACCTGGACCAACAACAGCTCCGTAAACCAGACGGTAGTCAGCGGTCTCCACTCTGACGCACACATGGACAAAGAAATGGACATGGATTCTGGAGCAGACGCACACCACGACGAAGAACAAGAGATCGAGATCGGGTTCTTAGAGGTGCAGCCGAGGTAACTACTCACGCCTCAATCTTTGGCTGGAGTGCCAAAATGAAAAATTTGAAGATTATCCTCCCCGCTGTCGCGACAGCGGGGAGCCTGGTGGCCTGGCCTGCCTACGCCCACGGGTTCGGTGAACGTACGGAATTGCCGGTCCCTCTGGGGTATTTCCTCGTTGGAGCAGGCTTAGCCGTAGCCCTTTCGTTCCTCTTCATCAGCCTGTTTGTCAGGGCAGGCGGTGAGTCGTCGTATTGGCGTTTCAACCTGATAGGCAAGAGTTGGGCACAAGTCGTGTTCACCTCTCCGATCCTGCTGATTCCGATTAAACTATTCTCCGTCTTCCTACTTGGCTTGGTCATTGCTACCGGGTACTTTGGGGAAGCATCACCATTGCTTAATTTCAGCCCCACATTCATCTGGATCATCTGGTGGGTGGGTTTGTCGATCTTCATTGCGTTGATTGGCAATGTATGGGCTTTGGCCAACCCGTGGAAAATACTCTTTGGCTGGGCAGAAGGGCTCTACCAGCTTGTTCGGCCTGGCCAGAACCTGTCGTTGGGCCGTGAATACCCGGCCAAGTTCGGAATCTGGCCTGCTTTGGTGCTGTTCGGAGTCTATACCTGGATCCAAGACTCCTACCCCAAGAGCGATGTGCCATCCCAGATCGCTACGATGGCCGTTGTCTACTCGGCAATCACGCTGGGTGGGATGTTCATCTTCGGCAGGAACCAATGGCTGCGCAAGGGTGAAGCGTTCTCAGTGATATTTGGATTGCTATCTCGCTTCTCAGCCACAGAAGTGCAGGTCAACAGCCAGGACTCATGCCAGGCATGCTCCACGGATTGCCGGGACTTATCCGGAGAATGCATCGATTGCTACGAGTGCTTCCAGGTGTCGACCGACCGGCAGATCAACCTGAGACCCTTTGCCATCGGCCTGGGCAGGAACGAAACGGTAACAAACGACGTTTTGGCCTTGGTGGTCTTGATGCTGGCCACCGTCACGTTTGATGGGTTCAGCGCAACCTCAGCGTGGGCGGAGTTCCAGACCTTCATCTTGGACCTGTTCGGATCTGGCGGTGGAGAAATCTTCAACAGCCTGATACTGGCCGACACCATGGGGGTGTTCCTGGTGCCCGTGGGCTTCTTCCTGGTCTATCTGTTCTTCTCCAAGCTGATGGCAAACGCAGTGGAGGGCAAGGTAGGCGCACTGGAGATGGCCCGGCTATTTGGGTATTCTTTGATCCCCATAGCCTTGGCCTACAACATCGCCCACTTCATCACGTTGCTGTTGATACAGGGACAATTGTTCATCACTTTAGCATCAGACCCATTCGGTGCGGGCTGGGACCTGTTCGGGACCGCCGATTATAAAATCGTCATCACGATCATCACCGCCCGTATCCTATGGTTCTTGTCCGTAGCGTTGATAGTTTTGGGGCACGTTCTGGCGGTCTGGCTGGCCCATAGGGTGGCCATCCGTATTTTCAGCGAACGGGCATTGGTCTTGAAGAGCCAATATCCCATGCTGACGTTGATGGTGATCTACACAGTCATCAGCCTCTGGATTATCGCCCAACCAATAGTCCAATAAGTTAAGTGGCCGGTAGTTTCAAAACCGTGACTACCGGCCAGGCCGACTCGCCTTGACTCTGGTTGCAGCGGTCTTTAGAGTTAGGCAAGGTAAAGTGTTGCAAACTGGAAAACGGAAGGTGGAATATGCGTAGATTTTTGATTCCATTGGTTTTTGTGGCCCTGCTTGCCATTACAACGGTGGTGCCGGCCGCCGCCAGTTCCCCTGATGCTGCTCCGTCACACGAGAGCGGTGGCTGCAGCAATATCTAGTTCCCGCCGTTTTGTGATAGCCCGCCACAAGGCAGGTACAGACTCAAATCTTAAAATAACCCTGGATTTATGGCCCTGGTCCATCTGATTGGACCGGGCCTTTTTTTGGCGATTTAACCTTGGAAGAAGAGCTAATAAAAATAGTCGCCGTCGTGCTCGCGACGGCGGTAGGATTCACCATCGCTGGAGTCGCTGGGTTTGGGGGCGGAGTCGTCGCCCTTCCAGTGCTGGTCTGGGTGTTTGGCGTGCGTGAGGCCATACCCATATTGACCTTCTCCCAACTTTTCAGCACCGGTTCCAGAGTCTGGTTGCACCGCGCAGGGATCGATTGGCGGGTAATACGCAACTTCTCCATTGGATCGTTGCCCTTTGCTGTTCTCGGCAGCTTATTCTTCGTCACCATAGATACAGCCATTCTCGTGCGCATCATGGGCGTGATGATGCTTTTCTTTGTCGTCTACACCCAGATGCCCATCGGCAGGAACTTCAAAATGAAGCTTTGGGGCTTCATCCCATTGGGTTCAGCCACCGGATTTGGATCTGCATTCCTCGGAATCCCTGGCCCATTTGCCTCGGTCTTCTATTTGGCATACGGGTTGTCGGCCAGC
>CAYVIG010000021.1:0-18901 GCA_964451445.1 uncultured Dehalococcoidia bacterium | reverse complement strand
TTAGGAGCCCCATGGTAAACTAGCCTATCCTATCTCCTGAATAGCAGCCCCATCGACGCAATGGAGTTTTAAGATGCAAGCTGAAGTTAGGCACTTAGACATCTCTGAGCTGGAAGCGAATCTGGATAATATACGTAGCGCACCCAAAACCGAGACTGTCTTGGACATGATTGTCAGTCGGCCCGAAGAAGACGTCCGAGAGATCATGACGCTGGCTGACCTCGACATCCGGGTTGGTCTGGTCGGCGACACCTGGCACGACCGGCCAAGCGCCCGTTCTGGCGATGGTAAGGCCCACCCTGACATGCAAATCACCATCATGAACTCGCGCGTCGCCCAATTGGTGGCCCAGGACAAAGAACGATGGCCCCTCGCCGGTGACCAGTTGTTCGCCGACATAGATCTTAGCGCCGCCAACATGCCTCCCGGCACTCGCATCTCCGTGGGTTCAGCCGTCCTGGAAGCCACAGATCAGCCCCACACAGCCTGCAAGAAGTTCGCCACTAGGTATGGAGCCGACGCAGTAAAATTCCTCAGTTCACCCGTTGGAAAGGAACTTCAACTGCGGGGCATCAACTGCAAAGTAGTGCAAAACGGCGAGATCAAACCCGGGGATACCGTCAAGAAACTCTAACAAGCAGCCCCGCTGAAAAACGTAGGAGACACCATGACCACTCTTACCACGCCCGACACCGTAGCAATGGACAGTCAAAGGCTGGAACAGGTCAAAACCTTGTTCCACACACAGATATCCGACGGGCTCCATCCCGGGGCGGGGCTGGCGGTGTACCGCTACGGCAACCTGGTTCTGGATATCCACGGTGGCAACATGAAAGACGGCAAACCCGTAACTGCCGAAACCATGTTCGTCCTGATGTCTTCCACCAAACCCTTGGCCGCCTCCTGCCTCTACATACTCAAAGAACGTGGCAAGATTTCCTACGACGACCTGGTGTCCAAACACTGGCCTGAGTTTGCTCAGAACGGAAAAGAGACGGTGACAATTGACCACGTCCTGACCCACAGGGGAGGGTTCCCGAAAACCCCTGAATCATTGCCGCCGAGCGACTGGGCCGACTGGTCCAAGGTCGTGCACGCCATGGAACAAGCTACCACTATCTATACCCCCGGCGAGACCTTGGCCTACCACCCTAGCAACTACGGTTGGGTCATCGGCGAGATAGTCCGACGCGTAGATGGTCGGAGCTTCACCCAGTTCCTATCCGAGGAACTGGCAGCGCCCCTGGGTATGAACTCCACTCATGTGGGACTCCCCGAAGGTCTTGAGGACCTAGTTTCACCCATGCACGAGATGGAAGCTGGCACTGACACGACAGGCTGGTGCGGTATCCACAGCCAATCCTCGGTGCTCAAGGGCATCGCCCCAGGCACAAACGGAGTTGCCTCGGCAACAGACTTTGCCCGGTTCTACGCCATGATGGAACGCAAAGGTTCGTTGAACGGCGCAACCATCATCAAACCAGAAACTGTTAACGAAGCCACCACCTTTCAGGTGGAGGGTATGGACCAGTCCAATAACTCATTTGCTCAACGATCCTTCGGACTGGCCTTAGCCGACCAACGCATGGGCAAATCTTCCGGCGACCCACTAAAGACGTTTGGCCATGGCGGGGCAGGCACGTCCATCGGTTGGGCAGATTTCGAGTCGGGTCTGGCCGTTGGTTATATCACCAACGGATTCCAGAGCACCGACGTCAATAACTTCCGTTTGGCCGCCGTCTCCCAGGCCGTCCGAGACGCCTGCGTCTAATCTCCCCCTTTTCAAGAAGCACTTACCGGGACGTTGCACTAAACCCGCCTCGGCATTCCCCTGCGTATCTAATCAGTATTTCTGCTGAACCGACATGTACTATCGATTTAGCACTGAAGATTAATCTACCAACTGATCACTTTTGGAACACTAGCCGTTATTCTGCAATAATGGCTATATGAATCAAAAGCCTATCGAAGACAGATTCTACAATGCGCGCAACGATACCTCGTTAGTAGTCATTGAAGGCTTCCACCCGTTAAAGCACGCCATCCGTTTTGGCGCTGAACTGATAGAGATCGTCAGCCCCAATCTGTCGGAACTCACCGCGCTCCAGGCCGAATACGCTCCGGACATCGCCCAAGCCTTGAAAGGCCGGGTGGCCGCCGTCCCAGAAGCCGTGTTCGAAAGGTTGGGCCGAGTTACACCGCCGACCGGAGTCATGGCCGTCGCCCGCCGCCCCAGCGTTGACATTGCCCAGCTTTTGGCCGGTCCAAGTCCAGCGCCGGTGGTGCTGTTGGAAAACCCAAGAAATCTATTCAACATCGGCGCAGCCGTCCGAGCAGCAGCCGCCGCCGGAGCCGCCGGAGTGATCAACACCGGGAACTTGGACCCCTGGAAACCGGCCGCACTGACCAGCGGAGTGGGGCTGCAATTCGCCATTCCCGTGGCACAATCTGCCGACCTACCCCAGTGTGACCGTCCCCTGGTGGCAGTGGATCTGGGCGGCGACACCCTTCCAGATTTCCACCTGCCCGACAGGGCTTTGTTGGCCTTTGGCACCGAACGCCAAGGTCTCAGCCAAGACCTTCTAAACGTGGCAGATCACCGGGTCTCCATTCCCATGGAAAATGGCGTTTCCAGTCTTAACTTGGCTTGTTCCGTGGCCGTGATCCTGTATCACTGGAAGATGGGACAGTAAACCCAAACGACGACCTACGAATCAAACTCACCAAACCTATGGAGAAGCTATGAGTACTAGAGACCTGATTGGCTACGGAGCAACCCCCCCGGTGGTGAAATGGCCCAACGGAGCCAAGATCGCCGTATCAGTGGTGGTCAATTACGAGGAAGGTTCCGAGTACTCAACCTTGGACGGAGACCCCAGACAAGAGACCGGCGGGGAATCGCCATCACCTATGGGCCCGGGCGAACGGGACCTGGCCAACGAATCATTCTTCGAATACGGCAGCCGCGTCGGCGTTTGGCGTTTGATGCGGGTGATGGAGAAGCACAACGTCAAGGGCACCTTCTTCGCCTGTGCCCTGGCCTTGGAAAGGAACCCAGAGGTCGGGCCTGAGATCGTCCGACAAGGCCACGAGGTCATGGGACACGGAAACCGGTGGGAAGAATACTACAAGATGGATCGTGACTCAGAGAGAGAGGCCATCCGGCAAGCTGTTGAGTCCATGACCAAGACCACCGGACAGCGGCCAACCGGCTGGTACACCCGCTATGGCCCCAGTCTGAACACCAGGGAGTTGGTTGTTGAAGAAGGCGGGTTTGAGTACGACTGCAACGCCTACAACGACGACCTGCCCTATTACACCCAGGTGCACGGAAAACCGTGGCTGGTGGTGCCTTATTCACTGGAGGTAAACGACTTCAAATTCTGGCGGGGCGAATTGATCACCCCTAACGATTTCTTTGAAGCGGCCAAGTCCTGCTTCGATATGCTTTACGAGGAAGGGGAGACCCACCCAAAGATGATGTCTGTGGGTCTCCACTGCCGGATCATCGGCAAACCGTCCCGCGCCTATGCCCTTGACAAGTTCTTGAAATACGTCTCTGATAAATCAGGGGTATGGTTCGCCCGCAGAGACGAGATCGCCCGTTGGTGGAAGGAACAATACCCCGCTTAATCATTTCCGGCCGATACTCAAGGAGACTATTCTTGATAAAACTAACTGAGGAGATGAGGGAGTTGGTCAGCAATTCTCGGTTCAGCGGTAACCCATGTGTCATTGCGACCTCAGACACCAATGGTACACCAAACTGTGCCTATATCGGAACTATGCTCGCCACCGACGACAAAACCTTCATCTACCGGGACCGCAGCGGACACATTACCTCGGAGAACGTCGAGGAAAACCTGAAGATGGTGATGCTCTTTCGCCACGCTCAGCGACAGATCGGCTGGAAGTTCCGCTGCACCTCCTATTTCCACCGTCAGGGGCCGGTCTACGAGGACGGCATCAAGCGACTCACCGACGCGGGTCTAATCACCGACCCAGGAATCGAGTCCGCAATAGTGGTGCTGGACGTCCACCAAGTGCTAACCCTATTCGGAGAGGTGCTACAGGAAAGGGAACCACCCATCGGCTGGTAGAGTTCCTTTATGCCTCGAAGTTCGGCTTCCGCTTTTCCAAGAAGGCTGACATGCCCTCATGGGGCGCCGATGTGTTAAAGATCCTCGAGAATTCCTGGATGGTGAATCTAGCCGATTCTTCTTCACCCAGTTCCAACCACTTGGTGACAATGTCCTTCTGAGACTCCAGAACGTCGCGGCTCATGCCCACAAACGTATTGGCCATCTGGTGGGCTTTTTCCATCAGGGAATCCTGTGGCACGACGATATCCACCAGCCCCATGGTCAGCGCCTCCGACGCGTTAACCGTCTCGCCGGTCAACAGAAGCCGCCTTGCTCTGCCCAATCCAATGGTGGGCGGCAGGAGAGATGCCTCAATCACCGACGGTATCCCAACCTGCACCTCGGGTAATCCCAATATCGCATCTTCGGTAGCAATGCGTATGTCACAGGCCAGTATCAGCTCCAAGGCCCCACCCAAGCATGGGCCTTTGATGGCGGCTATGGCGGGGACAGCCATGGTGAGCAGCTTTCTGGCGGGGCCGTGCAATGCGGTGATGAACGACTCGGCATACACTGGATCAAGGTCTTTCATTTGGTGCAGATCGACCCCAGCCGAGAAAGCCCGATCGCCGGAGCCGGTGAGGATGATCGCCCTGACGCTCCGGTCTTGATCCAGTCGGTCCAGTTCGGCCTTCAGTCCCAAAAATGTATCTCGACCGAGCAAGTTCAGCGGTCCTCGGCCTTCTAGTTTGACGACTACAACTCTTGGCTGCGGGTTATCTGTATCGCTCATTGGTTCCCACTCTAATCTCTGATTGACTACTGCATATTATCAGTAGAACCATCGAGCCGACACCGAGCCCAAACCCCTCTCTAGATGTGGGAGAATAGTCCATCGCCAAAAAACGACTCGAAACTAGGATAAAGATATGCCCCCAATCGAAACTGGAGTTCAATTTCACCTGCCCACCTACGCCCATGTGCCGCTGCCTCAGTTGATCCAACTGGCCAAGCGGTCAGAGTCCAAGGGAGTGGATCAGTTTTGGGTCACTGACAATCTGAGAAGCCGGAACAGCTTTGTGGTGCTGGCTGCGTTTGCCAGTGCATTGGAGGCTAAACTCGGTACCGCCATAACAGTGCAATACTTCCGGAACCCTGTGGACCTGGCCGACATGGTTGCCTCTATAAGCGAGTTGATGAGCGGGCAGGAATTGAGCATTGGCCTGGGATTCGGAAACCCGCGAACCCACAATTTCGTCAAGACGCCAAAACCCATCAGCATGCTGCGGGAGACTTCTCAAAGTCTGCGGCGATTATTGGACGAAGAGACGGTCTGCTTCGATGAATACCCCACCCTGTTGGAGTATTTCAATTTCAATCCCAAGGGGAAGTTCGAGCTGAACTTCAACCCCAAGACTCCCATCCTCCAGTACTGTGGCGGCAACGGCCCATTGGGCTTGGTGGTGGGCGGGCAAAACATGGAGGGACTAATCTTTGGCGGTCACTATATGGCAGCGTTACGCACCGGCCGGGTGCCGGAACTGGTGGAGACATTTGACGAGGCCGCCCGACAATCTGGTAAAGACTCCAACGGCCCTAAGATCGCTGAGATAAAGATCTCTATCTCCCACAACAAAGACGCGGCCATAGAGTTTGTGAAAGAGAGCGCCGGACACCGGGTGTTGAACATGTACCGTCGCGGCTACACCAATGAGGACATCGAAAAACTCGGCGTCAAACTTGAAGATGTGGAACGGCTCGATCAAGCCGAAAGATCAGGGGTCTCCGCCGCGGGATTCGATGAATTGGTGACCGACGATATGGTTAACGCTATCTTCATCGCCGGGGAACCTGACGACTGCCTAGAGCGAATAATCCAGGTACAGTCGGTCGCCAAGACACAAGGGTTCAAACAACTGATGTTTTCCGAGCTGGGACCGGATGTAGAAGAAGCCCTGGACCTACTCTGCGATGTCGTCATTCCCGCTTTGTAATCCATTCCTCCCTGTCACGTTCCAATTCTTGAGGGTAAGTGGCGTATAATACCGCTCCGTAAGCATTAAATTTAGAAACAGCCTGGAGGCAACAGAAGTGAAACTGCTCGTAATATCTGGCGGAAGACACCCTTATGAAGAGTCCACACCCATCCTAGATTCCTTCCTGAAGCTGGCTGGCTATGATGTCACAACGACCGAGGACGCGTCAGTATTGGCGGACGCATCCGGAATGTCCTCCTACGACGCCCTGGTATTCAACACTCGCAGGGAGAATGCCGCCGATTTCAAAGAGTTGAAATTGTCCGAAGCAGAACAAAATGGCATCGTCAACTATGTGAAGGGAGGCAAGGGATTCGTTTGCCTGCACATCTCCGGCTGCGGCGCCGATTACTGGCCCGAGTTCGCCGAGATCACCGGCGGCGGCTGGATCTCCGGTACCAGCTTCCATCCTCCATACGGAAACTTCACGGTCAATGTCAAACAAGCTGGCCACGCAGGAGTGGCCGGAGTATCCGATTTCTCCACCGACGACGAGTTGTATATGGGCATTGAGTACAAGAGTGACAACGATGTCTTCCTAGAAGGAACCTCTGAAGAAGGAACTTGGCCCTGGGGACCGGACCGCAAAGACACCCACATGCCGGCTGGCACCTTCCCGCTGGGCTGGACCCGCTCCTACGGCCAGGGCAAAGTGTTCACCCTGCTTCTGGGCCATGACGGAAAGAGCTTTGAGTCGCCAGAGTTCCAAAAGATGGTCTTAAACGGCGTCCAATGGGCCACGGCCTAACCGATGTTTAAACTAATAGGACTGGCAACCTTGCCGCTTCGGTTTGCGATAAAACTGCTGAAACTGCCGCTGACCATAGCTAGCTGCATCACAAAGTTAGCTTGCCTCTCTGTGGTGATTGGTATTCCGGCGGTTATCATCGCTCTGTTTATTTATTTTGGCGATTAACTAACAAACCGTAAATACCCGCCAAATTAAAAAGAGCCCCGATGAATCGGGGCTCTTTTTTGTTGCCTGATTAACTTTGGTCGAACGCTTAGTTCGGGACCAAATTAGGAGTGGGATCCAATGGCAGGCCGGGGTGGCCGGTCAACGATTCGCCCAAGTCCAACATCTCCCGTGCCTTGGTGGTCAACGAAGGAAGAACGGCATCGATCATATCCTGGTCCAAGTCAGCGGCGACACCAGGGTAGCCAGCTCGCTCGATCATTGCACCAAGTTTCTTACCTTCGATCTTGTCCAGAACCCATCCCAGGTAGTCCTGTACTAAGGTCCTGTCCCAATAGATTCGGTGGTTCTTGTTCCTGGGACCATAGTGGTAATGAGGTCCGTCCCAGAAAAGGTCGAATGCCATAAGCTCGGTCTCTTCCACGTACGATTTCTCGCTGGTGCCACCGAGGTCTGACAACACATGGATGGCCAGACCGCCGTCACCTACAGGTAGGCGGCGCATCTCGAGTCCGAAGCGGATGTTACCGGCTTC
Organism: uncultured Dehalococcoidia bacterium; assembly: GCA_964451445.1. Lineage (GTDB taxonomy): Bacteria > Chloroflexota > Dehalococcoidia > Lucifugimonadales > UBA3495 > UBA9611. The sequence continues at coordinate 11,332 of CAYVIG010000021.1, read as the reverse complement.
GAAGATCTCTGTACCGCGGTTGTGCTTGACGACGTTCCGCTTGGAGACAAAGAGCTCGCGGGCGGTCGCTTCCAGTTCAGGAAGGATCTCCATCAGCTCTTCCAGGTCGACCTCTTTGGAAATCTCAGGATAGCCAGCTCGGTCCAACATGTCGGGGAGCTTGGACTTTAGAGTCTTGATGGTCCAACCGATGGGGTTGCCATCAGCTGTCGGGTCCATCCGATAGAGCTTACCCATGCCGGTGGAGCCCTCTGTGCGGCCGGCCAGCATCATGGGGCCATCAGCCTTAAGGTCGGGGTTCTCGGGGCCGTAGATGTAGCTTCGCTCGACGTCAAAGCAGTTGAAGCGGAGGAGTGTCGTCTCTTCGCCGCCAATTACGCCCTGGACCACGATGGAAACCCCCTGGTCTGCGTGGTCTTGAATGTTACCGTCCCATAGTTCATGACGTGCGATGAACGTGATAGGACCTACCTCGAATCTAGTCTTAATCTCTGCTTGAACCATTTCCTAGAGCACCTCTTCTATGATTTTGGTCGGGATTGTTCGGAGCCGCTACAAACGGAGTTGGAGAAATACTAGCACAAAATTGGGATATTGGATAATAGCTAAGTGCCATTATTAACCTAAAGTGAGGAGGGTTCCAGCACATCCCGACGTTAATGCGCCTCTATGTATCATCCGCCTGTCGTTAATAGAAACTTATTTTCCAAACCGTAAAGGTCATGTTGCTCAAAGTTCTTGGGCACTCATAAACCGAATCTACTGGAGATTTGGAGCCACCTTTTCCATCATCATTTGGATGGTCGCCAATTGGAGGTCAAGGGGAATCTTGTTACCAAAGTTGACTTCGAACATGATCTGGTCTAGGCCCAATTCCTCGGTCAGCCTCTGTAACTTATCAGTCACGGCATCGGGAGTGCCGTATGCCACCTTGTCGCGGAACCAGTCGTCGTAGGACATCTTCCTCATGGCTTCGGCCTCTGCTCCCCAATCCCCGGTTGTCCCCCGGTATCCAGCGTACTTGGCCGTTCTGTCGGAAAGCCGTCCCATGGAGAACATAGCGCTTTCCATGGGTTCGTCATGGGCTTTTTGAGCATCCTTGGACAGATAGATCGGGATTCTCAGTCCAACCTTGCCTCGGCCTTCGTGGCCAGCATCTTTCCAGGCCTGGTGGTATTCCTCTATCTGAGGTTTCAGTCCCGACAGGGTGAACACACGCGAGGGGTTGATTATCATGTTGTGCCCCATCCGACCGGTCACCGCAAAACTCTCCACCGATGTCACGCCAACGCTTATCGGAGGGTGGGGGTTCTGGTAGGGCTTTGGCGTGACGGTCACATCTCCAAAGCTGTAGAAATCTCCCTCAAAGGAGAAGGTTTCCTCTGTCCATGCTTTGAGGATGATCTCAAGGCTCTCGTCAAAACGCCCTCTACTCTCATCAAAGGGTGAGTTAAATCCTTCATGGACGTTGGGGAAAGTGCCCCGGCCGATGCCAAACTCGACGCGTCCGCCACTGACCAGGTCCAACGTCGCAATCTCCTCGGCCACCCGCAGAGGGTTGGTCAAAGGAAGCAATATCACCGCTGTGCCCAGTCGGATGTTCTCTGTTCTGGCGGCGACGTTGCTGAGGATGGTTACAGGCGAAGCCATGACCCGCCCAGGGTTGAAGTGATACTCCGCCAACCAAAGGGAGTCCACACCCAGCTTCTCAGCTTCGTTGATTAAGGTTATGGAGTCGTCAAAGGCATCTTTCTCAGTGCCCCCTTCAATTACCGGGGATTCCAGGAACATTCCTAATTCCATGACGACCTCCCTGACTCAAACGCGAATAGTTACTTCTATACAAGGACGGTATTCCGGGTAGATATCGCGGGTCAACGCACACGAAAGGTGTGTGATTTGTGGCCATTATGATAGTACAGCGCGTTAGGTGGCCGTCAACCTAATCCGGCGCGGCGCAGGGGATAATGCTCGCAACAGTTTCCGTACCTCCCGAGGGTTGTTCACCCTGATCAGGTGAGTGAGGCATTTACAATCTGACGATCCGAAGCCTGGCGCGGGATGGGTGACCCCTCGAGTGGATTCGGTCATCGCTGAGGTTCCTTTGGCCCACTCACATTCCCTCCGTTGACCGTCAGCCATCTCCCAAACCTGTGACCACGGGACCTCGGCGCTCAGGTAATCGGCATGCCAATGGAGTTTCTTGTCGGGGCGCAGATGGCGGGCGGTCCTGGCTCTTAACCCGCCGAGGGCGCTGCCAAAGTAGATGTAATAACCCCTGGGAAACGAGACGACACCCAGTTTGCCTACAGAGATCTTACGGCGAGAAGGCAGGCGCAGAACCAAGGCATAACTGCCGGTTTGGAGTTTGGTAGCCTTGCGGTTCCTTGGCGAAGATTCGAAAGCGGCTTACGCCTCCTTCTGGGGTTGTATGATCACCTTCAGCGACGACTGGGCCTCCGCGGTGAGCTGAAACCCTAAACCCGCTTCGTCCAGCCCCAACCGGTGGCTGATCATCTGCCCTACCTGGACCCGCCCGGAGGAAATCATCTCCAAGGCTGTGAACAGGTCTCCAGGTGACGCGGCGTAGGTGGTAGTGAACGTGGCGTCATTTCGAAAGAACATATCGTTCACCGACACTGAGATATTCACGCCAGGTTCCGTAGGTGCAAAGAACAGCACCGTGCCGCCGCGGTCCACCGAGTCCATGCCTTGCTGTAAGGCTGGCGGAGCACCGGTGCAGATGATTACTAGGTCGGCCAATCGACCGTCATTTACCTCACGCAGTCGGGCGGGAATGTCATCGTTGGCCAGGAACGTGTGGTCGGCTCCCAGGTTCTTGGCCGCTTCCAACCTGGCAGGAACCATGTCGGTGGCGATGATCTTGCCAGCTCCCAGGGCCCTGGCAAGGTTTATATGCAGCAGGCCGGCCAGCCCACTGCCCAGGACGATAACGCTCTGTCCTGGCTGGATATTAGCCCGTTTCTGGCCACGGTAGACGCAGGCCAACGGCTCGGCAAACGCCGCATCATCGAATGAGAGATCATCGGGCATGGTGAACACGCCCCGGTCTACATTTATGGACGGCACGCGCAGGTACTCTGCGAACCCGCCGGGATCAAATGTAGTCTCGCGGAGCGTGTCGCAAACGGTGTGATGCCCGCTGAGACAGTAGTGGCAGGCATTGCATGGGACGTGGTGGGTGACAATCATCCGATCACCTTCACGGAACCGATCGACGCCAGTGCCGACCTGCACAATGGTACCGGCAACTTCGTGGCCCAACACCATAGGCGCTCTCTGGATGCGGTACCACTCCATGACGTCGCTGCCGCAGATTCCGCTGGCTTCCACTTTGACCAGCACCTCACCAGGGCCAATCTCCGGCACCGGCATTTCCTCCACGCGCACGTCGAGGTTATTGTAGTACATTGCGACACGCATGTCGGGCATGTTGAAATTACTTCCTGATTAGAATTAAGCTCTGTCCGCCGCTCACGGTGAGCCTTTCGAACCATCTACTCACCGTAGTCAGGGTCCTTAGACCCCCTTCGGAGAAGGACAGGATGAGCGGATCGATCTGCTTGATACGAAGCTCTGGCTACTCAGCCGTATGAAACTCTAAACCGGAACAGACGCCACCCGGCCATTCTCAGCCTTGACGCTGTCAAAGATATCTTGGGCACTGGCGATCGTCCCGTTCTCATGGACGATGTTACGCAGGGCCCTGATCATGGGAACCGGGTATTCACTCTGCCAGATGTTTCTGCCCAGGTTAATCCCGATGGAACCGCGGTCCATGCCGTCTTTGACGAACTCAATGACCTCTCGCTCGGTGTCGGCTTGGGGGCCGCCAGCCATGACAACCGGCACCGGACAGCCACCCACAACCTTCTCAAACTCCTCGCACCAATAGGTCTTCACAACTTTGGCGCCTAACTCAGCGCAGATGCGGCTACACAATCCCAGATAACGGGCGTCCCGCTTCTCCAGTTCTTTTCCAACGGCGGTGACCGCCATCACCGGTATCCCGTATTTCTCGCCTTCATCCACCAACTTGCCGAGGTTCAAGAGAGATTGCTTCTCATACTCGGAGCCGATGAATACTGAGATTCCAACTGCGGCAACATTCAAACGGACCGCATCTTCCATAGAGGTGGTCAGACCCTCGTTGGCCAGGTCCTCGCCGACCATGCTGGTGCCGCCTGACACCCGTAGGATCACGGGCTGGTCCATGGCCGGATCGACCACCGCCCGCAAGACACCTCGGGTCACAAAGAGAGCGTCCGAATAGGGAAGCAAGGGCTTGATGGTTTCGCCCGGCTGCTCCAGCATCCGCGTCGGGCCCTGGAAATACCCGTGATCAATGGGCAAAAACATGCAGTGACCGTCAGGTTGAATCAATCGCGCCATCCGGTTTTCCATTCCCCAGTCCATATCCATACCTCGCTTCGTTTAATTGATTGATCAGTCAGAGCTGAATCTATAAGCCCAATGTTATGTTGCGTACGACAACGGGGATATTATCCTCGTTGCAGGGCCGGGTAACAAGGCAACTCCGACTGATGTTGCCCGGTTGTTTACTAGATAGTTATCCGGATTGGCCTGGCTCCCAGGTAATCAATACAGGGCGAGCATTGGGCAACCACAGGGGGACGAATCCCTCCGGTTCCTGCTGGAACAGCTCGTCAAACCGCTCCCTGATCACCGCCTCGCCCCGGTCCTGGTGATGGGGAGCCAGCCAGATCCCCGCCTTCGCCATCTCCACCGCGTTTTCCTTTGTCTGAGGGTAACTCGGTTCCTGTATCACTCCATCAAAGGTGGTGTCACGCGGCAGGAAACGTACATCCGGCAGTATGCCCATCTCCCACAGGACGGGCAGCAATTGGGGATGGCCAGGGACCAGAGCCTGGTCTTCGCCGTAGACCATCTTGTATAACGTGGCATTGTGGATCGGATTGGCAATGCTCCAGATGGAGATAATCACCCTTCGCCTGGCCGACGCTTCAAGCCTGTTGACGAATCTTTCAATGTCCCTGACGAAGTAGGTGACGTTGGCGGCGTGTACCACATCTCCTTCCACCCCCACCGCGTCCGACCAATTCGATAGCACGGAACTGGCGTTTGTGATCCCGAACTCTCCTACGCACTCATCGAACTGCTGGACCATCCCGGGAGAAGGCTCGACATTGATAACCTCCCGACACCTATAGGACAACGGCAGACTGAGTCTTCCGGCGCCGCCGCCGACATCTATGAATACATCATCTGGCCGGACGAACGCCGCCATGATGTCAAAGTTGTCTTCCATCTGCCGCTTTGGATCAGCCCGAAACCGGGTGGCAATGATGCCGCCCCAAAAGTCATCCCGTTGTACCGGCCCCTGAAGCCGCTCCCTCTGGGATTCCACAGCCTCAACCAACGCTGTGTAATCTGAAATCGCACTCATGTTTGTTTCACTATCTGTAGTAATGATCCAGTGGATATTATCAGCGCACGCGGCCCAGGGGACAACATGTTCGATCTGACGAATTTCGTCGCTGATTAGTATCACCATACCGTTTGCTGGTTATGAAGCACCCAACATTCTTGACACTGCTAATTACCTCTGTTACAACCAAGCGAATTACCAATACTAAACATCAAAAGATGACCACTCTCTGGTCACGGGGAGGCCGAGCATGGGCGATATTCTAGGTGCCGGCACCACCCATTACCCTCCACTGATCACCCCGGATGAAGACCGCGGATTCCCTCTGACCCGCACCCTGCGGAACAACGACAAAGTCCCCGAGGATATGAAGATCCCCACCAATTGGCCCGAGCCGATGCGCGTGGAATACGGGGAAGATGAGGGCTTGAAGTCGGCCGCAGAACACCGCGAAAGACTGGTCAAAAGCTTCCGCGAGATTAGGACAGCGATCGATGACTTCAACCCAGATATCATCCTGATCTGGGGTGATGACCAATACGAGAACTTCAAAGAAGACATCATCCCTCCCTTCTGCATCCTGGCCTACGACCAACTCGAAGCCGCTCCTTTCAACAACCGGGACGGAAGCTACCGCCGCAACGTTTGGAACGAGCCGCAAGAGAAGAATTTTATCTATAAAGGCGCACCCGACGCTGGGCGTACCCTGGCGACTGGTCTCATCAATGAAGGCTTCGATATTGCATACTCCTACAAGCCACTCCATGAGAACGGTCTGGGACACGCCTTCTTGAACACCCTGCTGTTCTTGGACTATGACCGCAAGGGATTCGACTATCCCGTGCTGCCATTCTCCGTGAACTGTTACGGCAGCAGCGTCATCCGCAACCGCGGTGGCGCCATCACCCAGAAGGTGAACGGCGTTGACCTGCCCTTCGACCCCCCTGGTCCATCGCCCAAGCGCTGCATGGAGATCGGCGCAGCTACCGCCCGAGTCCTGAGGGACAGCCCGTACAGAGTGGCTTTGGTCGGTTCATCCAGTTGGTCCCACGCATTCTTGACCCCCAAGAACCACTGGCTATGGCCGGACGTTGAGTCTGATCGCGCCCGCTTTGAAGAACTGCGCAAAGGTGACTATGATGCCTGGAAACGAATCTCCACCGACCAGATCGAAGACGCCGGACAGCAAGAACTTCTAAACTGGATGTGCCTGGCTGGAGCCATGGAGGAACTTGGCCGCAAGCCGGAGATCCTAGACTACGTAGAGACCTACGTATTCAATTCCAACAAATGCATGGCCCTATTCAATCCCTAAGCCAACAAGAATCCCTTCCTCCTTGCCAGGGGGAAGGTTAGTCCCACGAAGTCCAGACTCTCGACGGAGTCGGAGATGGGGGCAACCCTCCCACACAAGCCAATCTAGAACCAACAATCACCCCAACCCAGAAACCAAGGAGCAACAGAATGGCTGAAATACTAGGAGTCGGATTAACCCACTCCCCCTCATTGATTGCGCCTGACGAACTTAAGAATTACTCACTCACCAGAACCCTACGCAGCAACGACCGCATCCCAGCCGAGCGCAAAGACCCGAAATCCTGGCCCAGCGCCATGCAGGCTGAATGGGGCGACGATGAAGGCCTCACTTCCGCCATATACCAAAGGGAAAAGCTGGTTAACGGCTTCCGAAAGCTGCGCGCCGAGATCGATGATTTCAACCCAGACGTGGTGCTGGTCTGGGGCGACGACCAGTACGAGAATTTCAAAGAGGACATCATCCCCGCCTTCTGCATAATGGCCTATGAAGAGTTTGTCTGCCAACCGATGGTGGGAAATAACGGTAGCCAGCGCCCCAACGTATGGGACGAACCCGCCGCCAAGACCTTCACCTACAAAGGACACGAGTCCAGCCGCTACCTGGCCAGCGCTCTGCTGGAAGACGGTTTTGACATCGCATATTCGTACAAACCCCTCCACCAGCAGGGTCTGGGCCACGCGTTCGTCAACACCCTGCTCTACCTTGATTATGACCGCAAGGGTTTTGACTACCCGGTGATACCCTTCTCCGTGAACTGCTACGGCAGCAATATCATCCGCAATCAAGGCGGGCCCCACACCCAGCAGATCAACGGCGTTGATATGGCATTGGATCCACCCGGCCCTTCACCCAAGCGCTGCATGGAACTTGGAGCCTCTACGGCTCGCGCCCTCGAGGCCAGCCCGTGGAAGGTAGCGCTGGTCGCTTCTTCCAGTTGGTCCCACGCCTTTTTGACCCCGAAGAACTGGTGGTTGTATCCCGACGTCGAGTCAGATATGGCCCGTTTTGAGGAGCTGAAGGCAGGCAACTATGAGGCCTGGCGGGACATCCCCAACAGCCAGATAGAAGATGCCGGCCAACAGGAGATGCTGAACTGGATGTGTCTGGCCGGAGCCATGCAAGAACTGGACCGCAAACCAGAGATCGTAGAGTTCATGCAGACCTACATCTTCAACTCCAGCAAATGCCTGGCATTGATGAAACCTTAGTATGACCAGCCAATCGAAATACGTTGTCACCAAGCACGAAGCCCTCCAGCTGATAGACAGTATGAGCAGGGCTTGGTACTTTTTATATTCTTGAACACCTCTCGTCCTGGGTTAAGCGATTCGCGTTAGAAACGTTCTAGCGAACTTGGGACTCCAAACGAGCCTTGAAGTAATCATCGACACGTTCAACGTACTCGTCCGGGTGGGTCAGGAAAGCATCTACGTGATCCACCTTTGGAACAAGCCAAATCTCACTCCCCGAATTTGAAGCCTCATGCACCCTCACACCATGTTCGGAGGGAATCCGAGTATCTTCCGTCCCGTGTATCACTAATATCGGATATGAGATCTCAGTCACGGCTTGTTCAGGAACTAGAGTCGAAACATCTATCCCGTATAGTGTGTTCGCCATCAGTTTGGCAGTTGGTATGAACACAGGCACCAACCAGCCAGGGAACGGTGTCTTGCGTACGGTCTCTTGGGCGATCAAGTCCGAAGCATCTGCATAGGGACTGTCAGCCACCAACGCATGTATCTCGGGTTCCTGAACGACTGAAAGCAACGAGGTGGAAGCCCCCATTGAGAACCCTAAGACCCCTATGGTATCGCTGGAAACCCCACGGCCGACCAGGTAGTCAAAGGCTCCAAGCACATCCTTTTGCTCATTCACTCCCCCGGAAACCTTGTCTCCCTCGGAAGTGCCGTGGGCTCTAAGATCAAACAGCAGAACGTTGTAGCCAAGGGATATCAGACGCGCTGCCAGTTCCATGGCGTTATCGCCTGTGCGCACAGAACCGATACCGTGTACGAAGACCAGAGTAGGCATCTCGTCTTCACCGGGCAGATACCAACCCTGTAGATTGACCTCTTCCTCCCTGGAGGCAAACTCGACTTCTTCAAAGCTCAATCCGTAGGTTGACGGGTGGTCTTCCTGTTCCTTTCGTTCTGCCTTAGTAAGACCCGTGGCAATCAGGTAGGAAATACCGGCATAAGCGACCACTACCAACACGATGGCTACCGAAACCGCCCACTTCAACCGACGTTTCATAACTCACCTTCGTCCGTTGGAAAGATTATCGTTTACCGCTAAATTCTCTCCTATTCGACGATCCCAATGAACAACCACGAACCGTACCCTCCCTCATTGGGCGGAAGGGACCTTACTTCGACATTGACTCCCGCGTCTTCCATCAACGTCGTCCAGGTGCTCATGGGGAACAAGCCCGTGATGTGGGTGTCCTCTTCCACCGTGGTTTCTCCGTTCTCGGTGATGGTGTAAGTGTAGGTTGACTCCACCTGAGTATCTGAGGTGTCAGGGTCTTCCATGACCTCTTCGATGTTAATGGAAATCCCTTCCTGCTTTTGATCCCAGTTAAAGACCCAACCGTCGGGGAACGTCTCCTGAACCCAATCCGGAGCCACCATCAGCACCCCACCCGGGCGAAGATGGATAACTGCCGTGGCAAATGTTTCTATGAGGTCTTGCTCAGTAAGCAGGTATGAGACAGCGTCATGCACCAGTATGGCATCGCAAGTCTGGTCGAGCCTGATATTACGCATGTCCCCGACATGGTGTTCAACGCCCGGGTTTAGCTTTTCTGAAAGCGCCACCATCTCTGGAGAGAGGTCAACCGCAACACAATCAAAGTCGGCGGTCAAATGGGAGAGGTTATGTCCGCCGCCGACACCCAACTCCAGCAGCTTGTGTCTGCCAGGACCCAACAACTCATGGACAACGTCTCGAAAGAACGCAGCTTCGTCGCGGTATTCATCAGGAGGGCTGATGATTGGCCAGAGATAGGATAGGTCATTGTAGAGTCGTGCGATAGGTGCACCCCTATTGCGGAGCGAGGCCATTCAGCCATCTGAGGACTGAGTCATCAACAGGCACGAAGTCGAACCCGGCCTGGAGCGATGCCCGGCGGTCTGCCTCGGTGTCGCCTATGTGGTAGTACTTGTCTGCTGAAAACTGTTCTCTAACGTCGGTCAAGCGGTGCTTGAGGACAGTGAATTCCACATTGATGCCATGGTCCACCCAGATGCGTTGCTGTTCACTGACAGTGCGGTCCGAGCAGCTACCGACCAGGTAGCCAAGGCCCTTAACCTGACGCACCAAATCCATGGTGATGCCGCCAGGCGGGTCACCTACTTCCAGTGTCCCATCAATGTCAAAACTAATCAGCTTGGCCAAGGGTACAATCTCGGGCAGCCTGAATATAACGGTTCATCACACTTCGGGTGTATGTACTCGAGACAAGTATTCTCAACGAGCAGAATTGCTGCAATCTCCGAAGACCCGGAGTCATGCAGGGCCACATCACAACCTAAATCGTATGCTGCCAGGTCTCGCCTTTGGGTGCCTCGCCTGATAGCTTGAAGTGGGGGATGCTGATTCCGTCGGGCTCGTCGTCAAAGATCACCTCGACCCGAGCGCCAATTGCCACGTTCTCCTCTATCTCCGGCTTAAGATCGGCGTCAAGTAGGTTGGCAACGATTCGGAGTCCGTCCTCTTCAGTCGGCTGGCCACTTTGTTCGTCCAGTTCGACCAGCACGATTGCGAAGGGTGCCAGGTCCTTCAGGGCGGGAACCACGGTGTGGGCGACGATTTGGTAGCTGTAGATGGTACCCTTGCCGCTCACCTCGACCCACTCCCAATCCAGGGAGGTACACCACGGGCAGCCAGGGCCTGGCTCGCCGCGCATCAGACCACAGCCGCCGCACTTCTTGACCAACAGCTTATGTTCCCCGGCGGCTTCAAAGTAGCCTTTATATTCGCTGTCATTTTCGGGAATGCTCAGCAGTTGTCCCCGGTATTCATAATTAGCCATATCGATTACTTCCTCATGATGAGAGCGCTACCCACGGCGGGGGTGCCCCATCCCATATTCATGCTGATTTCGGCATCTTTCACCTGACGGCAGCCGCCTTCCGAGTAGTCATAAGTATGTACGCCGTCGGCGGCCCCGGGACAATAATCGTCAACAGTGCCCCTAAGCTGTCGAACGTTCTCTATGACCATGTTCATACCGTGGGTGTAGGCCTCGCAGAGATGGCCGCCGCTGGTATTGTTGGGATGTTTTCCGCCCAGGTTGATGGCGCCGCTCTTAACGTAATCTTTGCCCTCGCCTTTCTTGCACCATCCGTAATCTTCTAACTGAAGCATAACGGTGTAGGTGAAGGCGTCGTAGCAGCCTGTGACGTCAACATCCTCATGCTTGATTCCCGCCATGTCGAAGATCCGAGGTCCAACGTAATGTCCGGCCACTCGGTCCATGTTGCCGTGCTGGAAGTGGAAGTCGCCACCGGGCTTGGTTCCTCGACCCTGGACTCCAATGATGTGTGCCGGAGTCTGTTTCAGGTTCTTGGCCCTTTCCG
>CAYVIG010000020.1:0-18921 GCA_964451445.1 uncultured Dehalococcoidia bacterium | reverse complement strand
TATTTGAGACCCCCACCAAAATAGAAGGAAAGCGTTATGATCTCAGCAGAAAAATCGGCGAAACCCGCAATCGGAATCACAATGGGAGATCCATGTGGAATCGGCCCAGAGGTTGTGGTGAAAGCCTTGGCCGACCCACAAGTTCACTCCATCTGCCGTCCATTGGTGGTCGGAAATATATTTGCCATGGAGCAGGCAGTCGCATTGACCGGGATGCCAGTCAAGATCAAAGGAGTAGATGATTCCACAGTGTCCGGCACGGAACCAGGCGTGATTGAGGTTGTGGACATCCACAACCTGAACCCGGAAGACATCACTGTGGGAAAGATCAATCCCGCCTGCGGTAAAGCGGCCATGGAATGGGTGACCAAAGCAGGTCAGTTAGCGTTGGCCGGAGTGGTCGATGCCTTGGCCACGGCGCCACTGAATAAAGAAGCGGCCAGCCTGGCTGGATACAAATCCATCGGACATATGGAACTGTTGCAGGAGTTGGCCAAGAGCGAATTGGTAGCCACGATGCTCATGGCCAAAAATCTTCGTGTAGTCCATCTGAGTACACACCGGTCTCTGAGTCGGGCCTGTGACCTGGTCAAGAAAGACCGAATCTTGGAATACCTGCAACTCACCCACGAAAGTTTCGTGAAATACGGATTCAATAACCCAAGGATCGGTACGGCCGCTCTAAACCCCCACGGCAGTGACGGTGGTCTGATGGGCGATGAAGAAGTGGCAGAGATTACGCCTGCAGTCGAGGCCGCCAAGGCCCAGGGCATCAACGCTATCGGCCCAATTCCGGCGGATATTATCTTCCACCAGGCGATACAAGGCCAATACGACGTGGTGCTCTGCATGTATCACGACCAAGGGCACATCCCAGTCAAGGTCTACGGTTTTGAAGAAAGTATCACCGCCAACCTGGGTCTCCCGTTCATCAGGACTTCCGTTGACCACGGCACCGCTTTCGACATTGCCGGACAAGGAATCGCCTTCCACGAGAGCATGCTAGAGTCCATACGCCTAGCGGTGGCGCTGGCGAAAGGCGATGGAATGGCAGAGTTCTAGCCACCCGATACCGTAATTCGGCCTACTGGCTTCAGTCTGATGCCCCAACCCGGTGCTATAATGATGCCCGGCCTTTTCAGGCATGGAATACAGGCTAATACTCTCTTGATACGGCCCAATCACAGGTAAGGAACGGAATAACAAGATGAAAGTTGCTTTCATTGGCGGTGGCAAAATGGCGGAGGCCATCCTCGGCGGTGTCCTGGCCAGCAAGCTCGCCGCGTCCAATGACATCAGTGTCGGCGAACCGGTAGCCGAGCGACGGGAGTATCTTTCCAGCCACTTTGGCATCTCAGTCGATGCGGATAACCTAAAGTCGGTCCGGGAAGCAGACCTGGTGGTCTTTGCCATCAAGCCGCAGGATCTGGTCACGGTCATGGCACAATTGAAAGGTCATCTTGACCCGCAGCAGGCTGCTCTATCCATAGTTGCCGGAGCCAAGATGGACACACTGTCCAACGGTCTCGGACACCCGTCCGTGGTTCGGGTGATGCCCAATACGCCTGCGCAGATAGGCGAAGGAATGACGCTTTGGACCTGCTCTGATGGCGTAGACGACTCCAAACGAGAACTGATCAGCGCTGTTCTTGGAACCATTGGTCAGGAGATATACGTATCCGACGAGAAGTACATGGACATGGCCACGGCATTGAGCGCAAGTGGCCCAGCGTACGTATTCTTATTCATAGAGGCGTTGATCGACGCCGGTGTCTACGTGGGGATGCCTCGGGACATGGCCCGGACCTTGGCCTTGCAGACAATGTTCGGCAGCACCAAACTAGTAATGGATACGGAAATGCATCCTGCGGTATTGAAAGACATGGTAGTCTCTCCGGGTGGGACCACCGCTGAAGCCCTGCGTGTACTCGAGGACGAGGGTGTTCCGGCGGCTATCATAAGTGCTGTGGATGCTGCCTTCCGTAAATCGATTCAACTGGGACAAGGAAAATAACTTGGCATCCCTGATCAATGCGGTAATAACCCTCTTCACATTTGCAATCTTCGCCAGAGTGATCCTATCTTTCGTGATTCCCATGACCGGCGGAAGGCCGCATCCGATCCTTGTCACCATTATCACGTTCGTTAACCAGATCACCGAACCTGTCCTTGGCCCAGTCCGGCGCAGCCTACCAAGCTTCGGCGGTTTCGATTTCAGCCCGATGGCCGTGCTGATTTTCTTGATCTTCCTGCGCCGAGTCGTCGACTCAGCGCTCTAGCGGTCAGCTACGATCGCGACAGATTCCCCGCTTGGATTAAAAATTGGAAGACCTACTACAGAAAGACATAGCATCCATGCGCGAGGCGCTGGATGAAGATCTGGCCACAGCCCAACCAAAGATGCCATCACAACCGCTGTTGGTCGCTATGTGCGGTCTGCCAGGCACCGGCAAATCTTATTTTGCCGCCAAGCTGAGCGAAGAGATTCCCTTGCTCATACTGGAGACCGACCGACTGCGGAAAGTCATAGTGCCGCATCCCAAATACACCACCAACGAACACCGTCGGGTGTTCAACTCCTGCTATCAGCTGATCGTGTACTACCTCATCAACGGGTACAGCGTCTTATTCGACGCCACCAACCTCAATGAGGAATTCCGGTCTTACCTCTACGACATATCGGAAACCACCGCCGCTCCCCTGGCCATAGTCCATGTCACCGCGCCAAAGGATACCGTTCGGCGTCGTTTGAAGGAACGCAAAGCTGAGAGACATGCCAATACCTATTCCGATGCTGGTTGGCTGATCTACACCCGTATGACCCCAGTGGAGGAACCGGTAAAGCGGGAACACTATGCCCTTGATTCCTCCAAGAACATCCAGCCGGTGCTGGCCCAGGTGATTGATTGGGCCAGGTCTGCCGGCCAGAATCCGGTGCCGAACGCCCCGTAAATTTAAGATAGGTGCATACCCCCGATGACCACAGCGACACGGAAGTCCAAAACAGCCAAGACGCCTAAAGAATTGGTGATTGATGTTAAGTCGGCAGATATCAGCGACATCGACACCCCGACGTTGGTGGTCAACCTATTCAGGGGCGTTAAGAAGCCGGTAGGCGCAACCGGTGCGGTGGACAAAGCCCTTGGCGGACTCATCACCCAGTTGATAAAAGACGGGGAGATCAAGGGCGGCGCTGGCGAGACCACACTAATTCACACCCTGGGCAAGATCAAACCCAGCCGGGTATTGGTGGTCGGACTTGGTCCTCAGGATGAATTCGATGGACAGGTCGTCCGGCGAATATCTGCAGAAGCGGTCCGTTTTCTCCGTCGCAAGGGTATTTCCAAGGCTACCACCATCGCCCACGGGGCTGGCATCGGCGGCCTTGACCCACAACTGTCCGGACAGGCAATCGCAGAAGGAACATACCTCGGCCTTTATAGGTTTGGGGTGTATATGACCAAGAATGGGGAATCCGCCACCAAGTTCGAAAAACTGACGGTGGTTGAACTAGATAAAACCAAGGCCGAGGCGATCACGGCCGGGGTTAAACTAGGTTCTACCGCCGCCCAGGCCTCCATCATCGCCCGCAACATGGTCAACGAGCCAGCCAACCATATGACGCCGTCCAGCATGGCTGAGACAGCGCAGAAAGTTGCGTCGGACCAAGGCCTGAAGATCGAAGTCTTGGACAACGCCGAGATGAAGAAGATGGGAATGGGCGCTTTCATGGGTGTGGCTCAAGGCACCGATGAACCGGCCAAACTTATCATCATCCGTTATGACGGCGACCCAGAAAACCCTGAGAACAACCTGGGCCTCATAGGCAAGGGAATCACCTTTGACACCGGGGGTATATCCCTCAAACCTCCAGGTGGTATGGAAGCCATGAAGGGTGATATGGCCGGCGGTGCATCCGTCATTGCCGCCATGCAGATCATCGGGGAGAATAAGCCCAAGATAAACGTGCTCGCGGTGATCGCTGCCACCGAGAATATGCCTGGAGCTTCCGCGCAGCGCCCTGGCGACGTGGTACGGGCCATGAACGGCAAGACCATTGAAGTGATCAACACCGACGCCGAAGGCCGTCTGGTGCTGGCCGATGCTCTCTGCTACGCCAGAGAGCAGGGCATAACCCGCCTGGTGGACGTTGCCACGCTTACGGGAGCCATGGTAACGACCCTGGGCAAAGCCTGCACAGGAGTCATGGGTAACGACGACGCCTTGACTCAACAAATAATAGGCGCTGGAAAGAAGACGGGCGAGAAGTTCTGGGAACTGCCCTTGTTCGACGAATACAAAGACCTGATCGAGAGCGACGTGGCCGATATGAAGAACAGCGGTGGCAGGCAGGCCGGGTCCATCACCGCGGCCCTGCTCCTGGCCGAATTTGTAGACGGTGCCGCCTGGGTCCATCTGGACATAGCCGGTACCTCGACCTCAGACCGCGCCAACGGATATCTGGTCAAAGGCGCAACCGGCGTGCCTGCGCGTACCCTGGCCCAGCTGGCCTCTGATCTGGCCGAAGCCGGAGCACCCAAGAAGTCCCGAAGCAAAGCCAAATCCAAGTAACGGAGGCGTTCCATGACCAGTTCATACGAGACCATTGGTCAGCCAGTAGGCCGCGCTGAAGGGCCGGCGAAAGTCACCGGTCAGGCGATATTCCCCGCGGACGTTAACCTACCAGGCATCCTGGTCGGCAAGTGCCTGCGGAGTCCCTTCCCCTATGCCAAGATCGTTTCCATAGATGCCGACTCGGTAGCTGCGGCGAGGAAAGTCCCAGGCGTTCACGCTGTGTTGACCGCCGATGATATCCCACCCCATCTGGTTGGCCGTATGCTACGGGATATGCCTATCCTGGCCCGTGATGTGGTAAGGTTCGCCGGTCAGAAAGTCGTAGCCGTCGCCGCTGAAGACGATGACATAGCTGAAGTGGCACTGAACCTGATTCAAATCGAGTACGAAGAACTGGACCCAATTCTGGATCCCATTGACTCTCTGAAGCCCGACGCTCCGGTCTTGCACCCCAATTTTATGGACTACGTCGGTATTCCAGATGGTAACCAAGCCCACCCCAACACTGCGGGTCATGCGTCTTGGAGCAATGGCGACGTTGAAAAAGGTTTTGCCGAAGCCGATCTGGTATTTGAGCATACCTTCAGAACGAACCACCAGCACCAGGCCTATATCGAGCCTCACGCATCCGTGGTCTTTCTGGATAACAGCGGTCGTGTGCAGACCTGGGTGAACAGCAAGATGCCCTTCCAGGTGCGTCAGCAACTATCCGAAGGTATAGACATGCCTACTGACCAGATTCGGGTCAACGCCACCACCATCGGCGGGGACTTTGGCGGCAAGGGCGGCTTCATGGACACCCACCTGGGGTTCTGGCTTTCCAAGACCACCGGACGCCCCGTGCGCATGGCCATGACCTACATTGAAGAACTGATGGCTGGTAATCCACGACACCCAGCGGTCATGACCTTTAAGACCGGAGTCAAGAAAGATGGGTCGATCACCGCTCGCCAAGCCCACTTGGTCTACGATAGCGGTGGCTACGCGGCGTTTAAGCCCGCCCGAGGAGTCACTTACGGCTCCCGCTGCCTTGGCCCGTATAAGATTCCCCATGGACATATCGACTCCGACGTTGTCTACACCAACCGGGTGCCCTGCGGCAGCATGCGGGCTCCGGGTGATCCACAGTCGATCTTCGCAGCCGAGGCTCAGATGGACCTGATTGCCCGAGAGCTGGGCATTGACCCGGTGGCATTTCGACAGAAGAACCTGGTCCAGGATGATGACGCATCGCCATTGGGTTACTACTGGAAGAACATCATGGGCATGAAGACCCTGGATGCCGCTGTTGAGGAAGCCGAATACAACCAGGCCAAACCCCAATCACCAGGGAAGTTGACGGGCCGCGGCGTTGCCCTTTGCGAGCGACATGTGGGGGCGGGTAGTTCCACCGTCAAGATAACCATCGACTCTGAAGGGATCGTCACCCTCTATACCGCGCTTCCTGACACCGGCTCTGGATTTTACACAGTACTGCGCCAGATCCTGGGCCAGGAATTGGGTGTGGCCTACGACCAGATAAAGCTGGAGAACTGGAGCACCGATGATGTTGCGTTTGAGACCGGTGTCGGTGGTAGCCGAGTTACCCACGTCGCTGGACAGGCGGTCTTCAGGGCCGCCCAAGAACTACGCCGCCAGTTGGTCACCATGTCTGCGGATATGTTCGGATGGCCAGAGGACGAGACCGGCTTCTCCCAAGGAAAGGTGACCTCTCCCGGCAAGACTTCTATGAGCCTCAGTGACCTTGTAACTCTTGCTGGTGGACTCATGGAAGAGGACTACACGTACGAATCGGAGCGCGATGAAGACATAACGGTCTTTTGCGTCCAGATCGCCGAGGTAGAGGTGGATACAGAAACTGGCAAGGTGCAATTGGCCAAGTTCACCTCGGCCCATGACGTAGGAACGATTCTGAACCCTTTGGGTCATCAGGGTCAGATCGACGGCGCGGTGATGCAGGGCATCGGATACGCGCTTACCGAGGATTTGCAATACGATGAGGGGCACGTAACCACCCTGTCCATGGGTGAATATAAGATACCGTCCATGCCTGATATGCCAGAACTGCGGACGGTCCACGTTGCCAGCGATAGCGGCGGACCCTCACCATACGGGGGAAAGGCCATCGGTGAGCAGGGTATAAGCTCCGTGGCTCCGGCAATCATCAACGCAATCCTGGACGCCACCGGAGTGAGCATCACCGAGATACCTGTGAACTCAGAGAAACTATTCAGAGCGATGCAAGACTGCTCTGAGGCCTAGCCGTTGGTGTATAATCCCTCGTAATTAACGTCCAAGGCTCCCTAACCCTGGACAGTAGATAATTACAGAGGAGGCAGACATGCCAAAGATTGACTCTCTGGGACACGTTGGGATCTACGCCGAAGACTTGATGATGATGCGGGATTTCTACAGCCGCGTCTTGGGCCTCACCATCTCCGATGAGGACCTTGAAGAACGGGGAATGACCTTCTTCACCGCCGATAAAGAGCGCGAGCACCATGAATTTGTGCTGATGAAGGGCAGGGTCACCCGCGACGACGCTAAGGTCATCCAGCAGATTTCCTTCATCGTTCCTACCCTGGAAGACCTCAGGGAATTCAAGACTCGCCTAGAAGAAGAGCCCGGTGTCGAGATCGAACGGATCGTCAGCCACGGCATCGCCTTTGGCATGTACTTCTTCGATCCAGAAGGCAACCGGATCGAGCTCTACGTTCGGACCCCCTACAAAGTCCCGCAGCCCCTGGGAGATGCCATCGACATCATGGCTCAATCCGACGAAGAACTAGAGGCTATCGCCAAGGCCCGTATCCCCGCTGGCGCCTAGTCTCCATAAGACACATTAGTGGTCTGACAAAGGCCGAAAGGTGCGCCGCTTTCGTAGAAAATAGTGAACCCGCCTCTCGGTCTTTTTGTTTTAAGGCATTCAGCGTCAACAGTCTTGCGCATCTGCAAGGTCGCTTTAAGGGTGTGATTTTCTGAAAATCGTGTTGACAAGGAAGGTTGGCTTAGGCAATAAGACCCATCTTGATATGATACTCAAACACGATTAGTATTTGCCATTTAGTATGTTCGCTCTTCAACTTCGGTCTCCCTGGTCAATGCAGGCCCTGCTTTCATGAGTAGCCCCCAAACAGCGCGCTACGAAGACCTCCCACACAGTTACCACATATTCAAGTGGAAGGTGCTGCTGGCATTTGCCGGCTTCTACCTGTTCTTGTATCTGGGTCGGTTCAACTTCTGGCCTGTCGCGCCGCTGGTCAAAGAGGATCTCAGTCTTAGCAACTTTGAAGTAGGTCTGGTGAACGCCCTGCTGCTCTGGGGGTTCGGTTTGGGTGACCTGGTTCACGGTAGACTTGCTGAGACCTATGGTCTACGTTTATGGGTGATGATCGGGGCGATCTTGACCACAGTATTTAACGTCATCACCAGCTTCGCCACATCTGCCGTGACCATGGCCATCCCCTGGGGCATTGCCGGCTTTGTGAATGCCGCCTGCTGGGCCCCTGGTATAAGCATGATCTCCCAGTGGTGGCCTCGCCGAAACCGGGGTATGGCCCTGGGTATAGTCGGCACCGCTGCTGGCGGGGCAATGGTCACCATGTGGTGGATTTCCGGCTACGTGGGCGCAGAATGGGGCTGGCGAGCGTCTTTCCGCTATCCTCCGCTAATCATTGCGGTGTTAGGGATAGCTTTCTACTTCATCGCCAAGGACCGACCCACCGATGTAGGTCTGCCAGAGTACGTGGAAGACGACGAAATCTCGGCCACCCCGGAGGCCATAGAGCCGGGACGTCTGAAAGGCCTTGGCCCCTATAAAGTCCTGTTGGGCAACTCAAGGTTTCTGCTAGCCTGCCACGTCAAAGGCTTGGAGAACATCGTCCGCTACGGCCTGACCACCTGGGTGCCGATCTATTACTTCGAAGAAGGTGGGCTGTCCATCGAGTCCACGGTCTTTCTCACCATCCTGTTGCCTTTGGGTTATCTGGTTGCGCCTCCTGTGGCCGGAATAATTTCGGACCGTTGTCTGGGCAGCCGCCGCCAGCCAATGGTCATATTCTCCTGCACGGTCAGCGCACTGGTGCTGGTGGGTATTGCCATCGCGCCCCCGGTGAACGTTACCCTGGGAGCTATTCTGCTACTGGTCGGCGGACTTTCCATGGGCATGTCTCCCATGTCGACAGTCGCTGTGGACATAGCTGGACGGAGGATGTCGGGAACTGCCTCGGGCGTGTTGGATGCCCACGGGTACGCCTACGCAGGAGCACAGGCCCTGATATTCGCTGCAGTCCTGGACATGGCTGGCAGTCCCTGGCCCATAGTGTTCGTGGCCATGGCTGCAACCAGAGTGGTCTCCGGAATCATGATTTCTCGCGTCAAGGTCTGATCACGGGCAGTAACCTGGTCCACGCCTGTAGAGATATGAAACACCTTTTCCGACAGACCCCTCTATCGCTGTGCCAGGTTACCTCGCGTTGAGCCGTATTGAAGCGAGACACTTCGATGAACTCCCTCCCAGTTACCATATCTTTAGGTGGCGGGTTCTGCTGGCATTTGCCGGCTTCTACCTGTTCTTGTACTTGGGGAGGTTCAATTTTTGGCCAGTGGCTCCCCTGGTCAAAGAGGACCTTGGTCTCAACAACTTTGAGATAGGTCTCATAAATGCCCTGCTGCTCTGGGGATTTGGCATCGGGGACCTGTTCCACGGTCGGTTGGGTGAGCTCTATGGCCTTAGGCTATGGGTGTTGCTTGGGGCAATCCTGACCACCGTCTTCAATGTAATTACGAGCTTTGCCACGTCAGCCGTCACCATGGCCATACCGTGGGGTATTGTCGGATTTGTAAACGCTGCCTGCTGGGCACCTGCCATCAGCATGATCTCCCAGTGGTGGCCACGTCGGAGCCGCGGCATGGCGCTGGGTATCGTCGGAACCTCTGCGGGTGGGGCCATGGTGCTCATGTGGTGGATATCGGGTTATGTGGGCGCAGAATGGGGCTGGCGTGCTTCTTTCAGATACCCACCAATAATCATCGCGGTGTTGGGAATCGCGTTCTATTTTATTGTCCGAGACAAGCCCTCGAGTGTTGGGATGCCAGAATACATCGAGGAAGACGCCGTATCCGCGATTCCGGAAGCCGTCGATTCGGATTTGCTCAGAGGATTCGGTCCCTATAAGTTTTTACTGTCCAACACCAGGTTCTTGATGGCCTGCCAGGTCAAAGGGCTAGAAAACATTGTTCGCTACGGTCTGACTACCTGGGTGCCAATCTATTACTTCGAAGAGGGCGGAATGTCTATCGAGTCCACTATCCTTCTCACGATTCTACTTCCCGCCGGATACTTGGTCGCCCCGCCAACTGCAGGGATAATCTCAGACCGTTATCTGGGCAGTCGTAGGCAGCCGATGATCATATTCTCCTGTGCTGTGAGCGCAATTGTGCTGGTGGGAGTGGCTATGGCACCGCCGGTGAATGTGACAGTTGGGGCCGTGCTGATGCTGATTGGTGGTCTGTCCATGGGTATGTCATCGATAAATTCCGTGGCGGTGGACATAGCAGGACGTCGCATGTCTGGGACAGCTACTGGTATCATGAGCGCCCATGGGTATGCCTACGCCGGAGCCCAGGCGCTGGTATTCGCAGCTGTGCTGGATGTGGCGGACAGTCCCTGGCCTGTCGTGTTTTTGGCCATGGCGGCCACCAGGGTTATCTCGGGAGTCATGATCTCCCGAGTCAACGTCTAGTCTCGCCTCCCATCTATCCCTGATCCTCTAGGCTCGGTTGACTTCTCGTGTCTTGATGCTAGACTTATCAATCGCAATTGGTTGCAATAACTTTTATTTGCACAAATAGCAGACCGGAGGGCCACAGCGAAGAAAGCCATGATTGATCACGAAAGCGCCATCGACGCCTTGCGTCTGAAGGGACACCGGCTAACACCGCAACGCCTGATAGTGCTGTCCATCATTGCTTCTGGCGACGGACACATGGGTGTCGATGAGGTGTTTCAGGCGGCCAAGAAGGCCTATCCGTACATGGACTTCGCCACGGTCTACCGGACCCTCCATCTGTTCAAGGAACTGGGCGTGGTAACCGAGGTGGCCATTGGTGATCGGCTTCATTTTGAGCTTAACGACCCTGACGGCCATCATCACCATATGGTCTGTCGGGCCTGTAACGGTGCCTTCAACCTTAGCCCTCATTACCTGGCGGAATTCCGCCATACTCTAAACAAAGAATTTGGTTTTGAGCCTGACTTGGAACACTTCGCAGTCACCGGCGTCTGCGCGGATTGCCAGGACGTTAAAGCCAACGAGACTAAACAATAGATGCAGCGTATCTTCAGCAGTATAAAGATCTGGGCATTTCTGATTATGGCACTGGTAGCCGGTGCCTGTGGCGGCGAAACCTCAGAATCGTCGCAGATTGCCGTTCTGGGAGAAACCCGATTGAAAGTGGTGACCACGGTGTCACCCATCACCAACATCGTTGAGAATATCGGCGGTTCACGCATCAGCCTCGAGGGCGTGGTTCCCGAGGGCGTAAATTCCCATACCTTTGAACCCACCCCATCCATGGCTAAACTCATGGCACAGGCAGACTTGGTTGTCCTCAATGGTCTGTTCCTGGAAGAACCTACTTTGGCCCTGGCTGAAGCAAACAAGAAATCGGATGCGGTGATCCTGTCATTGGGAGAAAAAGCCGTTACTCCGGACCAATGGAAATTCGATTTCAGCTTTCCAGAATCCGGCGGACATCCGAACCCCCACCTTTGGCCGGACCCCAACTTGGGCCTGAGCTACGCCCAGATCGTCCATGACCAACTAGCTGATATGGACCCTGACAACGCGGGTTATTACTCAGAGAATTTGGACCGGTTTCGAATCAAGATCGGCCAGATGGACCAGGCTATCCGGATTGCGGTGGCCACGATTCCGGAAGCGAACCGAAAACTCCTGACCTACCATGATTCCTGGGCCTATTTTGCTGAGCAGTACGGCATGGAAGTCATTGGCGCCGTGCAGCCGTCAAACTTCTCCCAACCTTCTGTCAGAGAAGTCGCGGCCCTGATCGGCCAGGTGAAGCCCTGGGCCTGCCGGCCGGGTTTGGCTCGGAGGTGTTCTCCAGTGATGTTTTGGAATCAATCGCTGATGAGGCCAACGCCGAGTTCATAGATGACCTGGCCGATGACGACCTGCCCGGCAAACCAGGGGACTCGGAACACACCTACCTGGGCCTGATGAAGAACAACCTTGAGACGATGATCCCAGCCCTGGGCGGGGACGCCAGTGCGATTGTCAGACTCGATGTCGGAAACGTGTTTGAAGGCGAAAGCGACTCTGTTTACCCGCAGTAGACTATCCAAAGAACTGAACTAGGCGGACGCTAAGTCCGCCTAAAGACCAGAGATAAGGAAAACCATGCTACATCCAATGCCACATCGCCACGGGCAGGGAGAGCCCATTGTGGAAATCAACTCAGTCACCTGTGGCTATGAGAAACAACGGGTACTGACCGACGTCAGCCTGAAGGTAATGCCAGGCGACTTTGTCGGCCTCTTGGGTCCAAGTGGTTCCGGAAAGACCACGCTTTTGCGTACCGTTCTGGGCGCGGTGGACCTCTACGACGGCGAGGTACTCATCAAAGGTGTTGCCACGTCTAAGAAACGTCCCAGGGTAGGCTACGTGCCCCAACTGGAGACCATCGACTGGAACTTTCCAGTGACTGTGCAAGAAGTGGTGATGATGGGGCGCACCATGGAGAACCGCCTCTTCCCATGGTACAAGAAAGAGGAGAAAGAATTGGCAGCTGAGATGATGAGTCGTCTCGGTATCTTGAAGCTGGCCAACCGACACATCCGTGAATTGTCCGGCGGTCAGCAGCAGCGGGTGTTCCTCGCCCGCGCACTCATCAGCAGCCCTGAATTGCTGCTGTTAGATGAGCCGACCTCAGGCGTGGATATCAAGACCAGAGACGACGTCATGCACCTGCTCCATGATCTCAACCACGATGGTGTGACGATCATAATCACCACCCACGAGATCAATGCTGTTGCTGTGCACCTGCCCTGGATCGTCTGTCTTGCGGGCAAGATCCTGGCCGAGGGACCGCCGTCAGAAGTGATTACCACCGAGGTACTGCGGCTGACATACGGAGCAGAGATGCCTGTGATCCACTACGACGGCATGACCATCGTGGCGGAGAGTCCTCACTCCTATGACAAGAACGGTGAGGATTTTGGCGGCGCAGGCGTGCCTCCGGTCCATGTCCATGAACCAGGAGGTAATCCGGAAGAAGAGATCGGGCACTTCCGCCAACAGGGATTCGATCCTGAGATCGAGGCTCGTCACGTTCGAGTCCACCGGACCGAACCTGGTTCCCACGCCAACCATGACCACGAGCATAGGGCCCGCCATCTGGACGAAGCCGATCATGCCCACGAACATGGAGTTAGTTCCAGCGACGAGGCAAGCAATGTTTGAGCCCTTCGATTACCAGTTCTTCGTCCGTGGACTCATTGCTGCCACGCTGGTGGGTGGCCTCTGCGGCATGATCGGCGTCTACATCGTGTTGAAGCGCATGTCCTATATCGGACATGGCCTGTCCCACGCCGTGCTTGGCGGCGCAGTGGTCAGCTTTGTGCTGTCCATCAACTTTCTAGTCGGAGCTACGGTCTGGGGCTTCTTGTGTGCCCAACTGATCGCCCTGACGTCCAAGAAGCGTAAGATCGCCGCCGACGCCGCCATTGGCGTGATCACTACCGCTAGTTTCGCTATGGGCATCGTCCTGATCAGTCGTTACAAGTCATTCACCCGCGATTTTGAGGCCGCTCTATTCGGTAACATCCTGGGTGTAAGTGTGGGCGATCTGATGGCCATTGTCGTAGTCACACTGGCTACTATTGCCGTGCTGTTTATTGCCTACAAGTATTTCTTGTTCGCGACATTCGATGGTGAGGTAGCCCAGTTCTACGGAGTGCCCACCGGTTGGGTTGAGACCCTGTTCTCACTAGTGCTGGCATCCGCCATCGTCGTCTCCATGCAGGTGCTGGGAGTACTGCTGATTGCCGGGGCCACGGTGATCCCTCCTGTGTCAGCAAGGATGCTTAGTGATCGGTTCATATCGGTATTGCTGCTTTCAACTGCCTTGGGCGCTGCCTCCGGGTTTGTGGGAATTTATCTCAGCTTCTTCATTGATGTTTCTTCTGGAGCGTCGGTTGTGTTGGTCGAAGCCGCAGTGTTTGCCCTCGTAATGGCCTACACCAATTTCAGGCCGCGGCGAGTTCCCACTCCGATTCAAGACGCCCGCCGCGTGAATATCGGTCAACCTAGCCCAGGCGAACCCAATTAAGGGTTCCGAGGAAAGATGGAGATGGCACAAAACCTGACCGCCATAGCAGCCCTGGATCGCAACTGGGAGATGGTGGGCCTGGCAGTGGCGGAAGTCGATGAAGCAACCATGCTTGCCCGTCCCAACGATGATTCAAACTCCATGAGCTGGCTGATCTGGCACATGACGCGAGTAGCCGATCGTTTCATCCATTTCAGATTGCTGGATAAACCCCAAATCTGGAATACCGAAGGTTGGTATGAAAGATTCAACATGCTTGCCGATCCCCAGGAATTCGGGTTCAGTTGGACCAATGAACACGTCAATGCCTGGCAGGCCCCTTCCAAAGCCGTGCTCATGGAATACTTTGACGTGGTAAATACTGCGGTGGCCGAGTATTTCGGCTCAATTACCGATGAGGAACTGGCTAGAGAGATTCCGTTTCCAGCTCCCCCAGACACCCTCACCGTAAACGAGGCTTTGGGGAACCTGGTCTGGGATAACATCGCCCATGGAGGCCAGGTGGCCTATCTGCGGGGATACTTCCGTGGGATCGGTTGGCACCGCTAAGCCGTATGCATAAGGTACATAGACGGCATTAAGTCTACAACAGACAACAGCGATTCAATTATAAAAAGTGATTGTGAAGGGAGTCTGAATTGTCCATCGAATCAGTTGCCATTCTTAGCCCCGGAGACATGGGACATGCTATAGGCCAACTACTAAAAGAACATGAAATGCGGGTTTTGACCTGCTTGGCCGGCCGCAGTGAGCGCACGAAAGAACTTTCCAATAAAGCTGGAATTGAAGACGTGCCCAACCTCAATGAGCTGGTTGAGCAGTCCGATGTTGTGATGTCGGTTACCGTATCCGAGGCAGTACCCGGCCTCTGCAACGAGATAGCCGATGCCGTCAAAGCTACCTGCACCGATCTGTTGTTCGCGGAATGTAATGCCATCGCCCCATCGTTGAGCGCCGAGATGCAAAAAGTGCTGAATGAAGGCGGCGCGCGCTATGTGGACGCCTCGATTATTGGAGGTCCGCCACGCAACGGTTCCAGCCCCAGGCTCTACGTCTCCGGAGATAACGCCGCTGATATGGAACAGCTCCGTGAATTTGGATTGGACGTCCGCAATCTAGGAGGCCAGTTGGGCCGCGCCTCTGGCATCAAGATGTGCTACGCGGCCATGACCAAAGGAACCACTGCCCTGCACACGGAACTCATGATAGCTGCGGAGAAGATGAACCTTCGCGAAGAGTTGATGGCCGAATTCGCCAATGGCCAACAGTCGGCCATCACGCGCATGGAAGGGTGGATTCCTGCCATGCCGGCCAAGTCACGCCGTTGGGTCAGCGAGATGGAAGAGATCGAGGCCACGTTCCGAGAGCTCGGCCTAACCCCAAGCATATTCAAAGGCGTGGCGGAGATGTATCGGATGATCGGAGCAACCCACCTCGGAGACGAGAATCCGGAGACCAGAGACACCAACCGTGACCTGGCAGAAACCATCCGCATAATAGCAGAGGCTTCTGGGAACTAACCGCTCAGCCGCGGAAGCAATTTACGGGCGTTACGGGCGAGGTAAAACTCAAGCCGCCCGTACATTCCCGAGACGGCAGAGAGCCCGACGTTAGATCCATCGCATCTCGTCATTCCGAGCGAAAACCGGAATCCATGGATCTTCGCCGAAGCAACAAGCATTCTAGAGCAGAATTTCTGGATCCATGTCTTCTTAGGAAAGATGAGTGAGTGGTTTTAAATGCCCAGCATTACCGCTCATCCTGAGCTAGTCTAAGGACCGGATCAAACTGAGAAGGAGTGATTCGACAGTCGCACCATGACCGTAATTAGGATGAGGTTGGTTCTTGGGGGTGATGTTTGACCCGCCAGAAGTAGGGCAGATTTCTAACCTGCGCCTACCCCGTTGCCTGGACGAAGAGCCCTAGGCTTCGGTTTGTTCAGTTACGCTGCCTTTCTTCTGGATGGTTATGTGGGCCATTGAAGTGGCGTCGGGGGCGCCGTGGAAGTGGTTCTCGCCAGCGGGGATGATAACGACGTCACCTTCGACGACAATCACGGTCTCGTCGTCGGTGCCAACACTGCCGGTGCCATCGGTGATAACCAGGATCTGGTCGCCGGAATGCTTGTGGAATTTGGTCCTTGTACCGGCATCAAAGTCTCTGATACCGAAGCTGAAGTCGCTGCTGTCCCCAGATTCCAAGATTTCTTGAGCCCAGACCTGCACGCCGGTAAATAAACCGCCTGAGCCCAGTGGGCTCATCCCGACCTTGGTCCTCTCTACGCTGCTCATAGTTACTTTCTTCATGATTTGCTCCTAGTGCTGTCCCGCCTTAGACGGGTAATTTTACCGGACATCATAATACATTTGGCCCTTGTGTAAGTCCACTGATCTGCTCCTGGCGCGAACCCGATCTCGGTACATCATCCGGGTATTTGAGGAATTCTAGAGGGCCAAATTAAAAATAGCCCCGGAGACAACAATCGTCTCCGGGGCTATTGCCTTTCCAATTACCTGGCCAAAGAGGCCATTAGGCTTCGGTCTGCTCGGTCTCGCTGCCTTTCACCGTGACTGTGATGTGGGCCATTGAAGTGGCGTCGGGAGCGCCGTGCCAGTGGTTCTCGCCAGCGGGAATGACAACCACGTCTCCCTCGGTGACGGTCAGGGACTCGGTGTCGTTGGCGACGATGCCGGTGCCCTCAGTAACGATCAAGATCTGGTCGCCGGAGTGCTTGTGGAACTTGTTCCTGGACCCAGCATCAAAGGCGACGATGGCGAAGTTGAAGTTGCTGCTGTCTTCCGGGTTGAGGATGGACTGGCGCCAAACCTGGGTGCCGGTCATCAGACCGCCGCTGCCCAGGTCATTCATTTCGGCTTTGGTTCGCTCTACGCTGCTCATAGTTACTTTCTTCATGATTTACTCCTGTTACTGGTCCACCTGCGGTGGGCAAATTTAACGGACATAATGATACAGTCCACTCTGAAGCAAGTCCACTTACTGATGTCGACCAACCGGACCGGCCGTTCAGCCCGCTGTCCTCATCTCCTCCAAGGATTCGGCTATGGCTCGTGCCAGGTCGCTGGGGCGGTCGGCGAATTCAGGTGTGGGATACCATTCGTAATCAAAGCTGCGAAGCACAGTGCCTTCAATGCTGCACCGCAGATTGGACACGATCACTTTGAAACCCAGCCGTTGAGTGGCTTTTTCGGCCAACATTTCCAGGACAACCTCCGGGCAGTCAAACACCACCAGGAATCCGCCCTCTTTCTTGCCGTCGGTCACCCGACTGCGGAACACCTGGCCGAGTCTTTCCACTTCAACGATTGTGTATTCCCGATCTGGAACGTCGTGATCCGGCCAGCCGATTCTGATTGGGCCGCCAATCACCCAATGGTGCATGTTCTCTAGCCCAATGCCCGGCGTTCTTTGGCTGTAGCAACCCTGGCCCCGCCCTTGAACACTGCGGCTACGTCGCGCAGGTTTTCCAGGTCCTGGGTCGGGTCTCCGTTTACCACCAGCAAGTCGGCTTGTTTCCCTGCTTCCACCGTTCCAATTGAATCTGCGATCCCGAGGGCCAAGGCGGGGCTGCGTGTACCGGCATGAATGGCGTCTATGCGAGATAACCCTGCCCGGTGCAGGGACATGACCTCCCCTTGGAAGTCGCCGAAGGGATAATAGCTCCAACCGCAGTCCGAGCCGCCAACCAGCTTTACCCCAGCCTCGACGAGGGCACTGAATTGAGACCTGGAATTTTCACCGGAGGCGCTGGACCGCTCCAGCCGCTCTTCTTCGTCCGAGGTAAGGCCGCGCTCCTTCTGGATTCCGATCAGACGGTCTCGGTTGGCCTGACCCAGTCCCATTGTGGGATTCAGGTAGACCTCGGAGGCGGCCAGACGTTCTGCCGTTGGCTGGTCATAGCGATAGAGGCCGTCATTGTCGTAGAAAGAGCAGTGCAGTATGGCGTCTACCCCTGCGTCCAGTGCATCATTGATTGCATCGGTGCAACGGCAATGGGCCAGCACGGGTCGGCCCCGATTGTGGGACTCATACACGATGGCCTTGAGTTCTTCCACGGAGTAGGCAGCCCGGTATGGATCACTGGTCGAGGTGCTGCCACCGGAGGCGGCGATTTTGATGAAATCGGCTCCCTGCTTGACCAGGTTGCGGACCATCTTTCTTACCTCGGCAACGCCGTCGGCCTCGCCGCCCATGTAATAGAGGTGTCCTCCAGTCACGGTGAGAGGAGGTCCTGACACCAGGACCCTTGGGCCTTCCACTAGGCCCGCCGCCAGACCTTCCTTGAGGGCGAAACCAGTTCGATTCCAGGAACCGCAGTCGCACATGGTGGTCACGCCAGACGCCACCGCTGCTGCGGCGTTTTTGGCCGCCCTGAGCAGGCGGATTTCATCATTGTCGTCCAGGTTTACCTGTTCTCCAGTCCTGCCGTCGCCTGGCATGTTGGTGTGGGTGTGGATGTCGAATAAACCCGCCAGCAGTGTGCCGCCTGGGAACTGGAGCGTCTCTTTGGTGGCGCCGCCAGAATCCAGGCTGGCGGCATCGGCTGCGGAGCCGACCCATTTGATGGAGTTGTCCTGGATGGCCACTGCCATTCCTTCCTGAGCCTCGGTGCCAACTCCGTCTACCAGTTTGCCGGGGATGATAACCCTGAGGGTGTTGTTGTCCTGAGGCAACTCACTACTCCCGAATATGCGATTTTATAGTCCAGCCTGAAGCCGGGATGGGTAGATTATAGCCTACCGACGCTCGCGGAGCATGAGGAGTGCCAAAGGAACCGTAGAAACGGCAATCAGTAATAACGCAGGCAGAGCCACCGGGCGAAGAAAGCCTCTAGGCGTTGGACCAGATGGAGGTGGCCAGGGTATTGAATCCGATGGGACTTAGTATCAGTGTGGCAGGCAGTTCTTTCATCACCAGTAGTAAGACCAGGGCCCATCCGGCCAATATTCCAGGCCGCCCGATCCCAGGTTCCGGTGA
>CAYVIG010000019.1:0-19053 GCA_964451445.1 uncultured Dehalococcoidia bacterium | reverse complement strand
CGCTATCTATCGTTTTTCAGGCCTAGGCTGTTTCAGCTCTAGTCCCGAAAATGCCCTAGACATTGGCGCGCGTGGCTTCGCCACAGGCGCCAATGTCTAATTTGGAATCCAAAGATTTGTGCAAGACCAATCCGTGGAACATCCCCATTATCGTGCAGGCCACGGCCTGAGGAGTCAGTTTACTGCCAATTCCTCGGCTTTCTTGTGTTTCTTGCACCAGATCTGCGATGGCCTGACCCAAACTCTTGAAAGGAATCGGAGTGAAGCATCTCCAGACCATGCTCGATGATGATGTTCACCGTCTGGAAGGGAGAAATACACTGCGATTTGGCCGAGTTAATGATCTGAATGATGCCTTTCTGGCACTCCAGGCAGGTGGCACCTAATAAAGTGATGGTTCGTTTTTACAAACGAATGTTCATTCGGTTATAAATCTCCAAGTCCAATCTATCAACACCAGGGTAATCTGAAAAGAAGATTAGTTACTGTATATGGTTGGTTGATCCATGTAAGAATCACCTGAAGTTGCCTTGCTGACCAACGACCCAAACCGCAGTAAAATAGATCGGACGGCCTGAGATTTGTATACCTGAGTGTTACTCCTGCGAGGTCTTGGCTTTTGCGCCACATCATCCACGCCGACCTTGACGCCTTCTACGCCGCAGTCGAACAGCTAGACAACCCTGAGCTAGTTGGCAAGCCGGTGTTGGTCGGCGGACGCCCTGAGAACCGGGGTGTGGTGGCCACGGCGTCCTACGAAGCCAGGCAATTTGGTGTCCATTCTGCCATGCCCATGAAGACCGCCGTCTACCGCTGTCCTCAAGGCATAATAATCCCCGCCAGATTCAGCCGTTATAAAGAGAAATCCAATGAGGTGATGAGCATATTTCGAGATCTCACCGACCTTGTGGAACCGCTCTCCATGGACGAGGCCTACCTGGATATCACATCAGTGATCGAAGGCGGCCAGAAACCGTTGGCCGTAGCACTGGACCTTAAACGCCGCATCTTTGATGAGACCGGCCTGGTGGTCTCGGTTGGCGTAGGAACCAGCAAGACCGTGGCCAAGATCGGCTCTGACCTCGACAAGCCCGACGGTCTGGTGATTGTTCAACCGGGCGATGAAGCCGAATTCCTAGCGCCGTTGGCGGTGAGCAAATTGTGGGGAATCGGCCCTAAGACCACGGAACGCCTCAACAAAGAAGGGATCGATACCATCGGAGAACTTGCCGCCCAGTCCCTGAATTGGTTCGCCAAGATGTTTGGCAAACGGGCCTCCGACGTTCGGGACAAGGCCTTGGGGCAGGACCACGACTCGGTGCATACCCACAGCGGCTCCAAGTCCATATCTTCGGAGACCACGTTTTCCAGTGATATCGGAGACGAGGAAGAGCTAAGGGATGTGGTGGAACGCAAAGCGGTGGGAGTGGCCCACCAACTGGAACGAAACGGATTGAAAGGACGTACCGTAAAGTTGAAGTTGAGATTGTCTGATTTCACGACTTTCACTCGCCAGACCACCTTACCTTTTCACACTGACGCCGAGGAGCCCATCAAAGAAGCGGCCTGGGCGTTGTTGGAAGCAGAACTGGACCTGGAACGCACCTTCCGTCTGGTGGGCGTCGGCGTTGCGAATTTTGATGACGAGTCTGAAACGCCAGAACCGACAGGGGTGGGCGACCGCCAACTTCCACTGTTCACCGACGACGAAAACGCCGTTCAATAACTCGCCATGAGTTAGCATCGTGTTGCCCAAACAGGGACATCCGGACTCCTAAATCGCGGCTGGATGGCTCTAATAGTACTCAGGTATTGGCAGTAATCTCGTTCTGCATAGATTAAACTGGCTAGAGAATCGGTTTAAGAGGCCCAACATGGATTTCGTAGGAATCGCAGAGCATTTTCCAGCGTAATGTACCGGAACCAGCGACAAAGTGTCTGAACTTGTCAGTTCCACCATGCGAAATTTTTCGGAGCTTGAAGTAAAACACGGCGTGAAAAACCTGGGAATTCACGTGATGATCAGCGTCCACAAGATCATAATCATCTTGGTTGCGCCAAGTTTTGAAGCAGCAAAGACAGTCTTTCTTGAGTTTAAGCTGTCCAGCTGAAGCACCATCCAACTTTCCCAGACCTACACACCTGCCGAGGCGATGCAACTCACTCTTCTGTAACAGCCACTTGTGTCCGACAAACCAGTGTCTAATGCGAAAGGCCCATCCGTGCGCTCCACGGATAGGCCTTTGGTTTCTCAGTCGGGTTTAACCGTAGACTAAGCCAATGGTCATCCTATCGGAACAGGTCTTTCTCTGAACCGCGGAGGATGCGCTGGATGCTGGCATCTTCCATCGGCTCGTAGTCGTAGCCTCGAATGATGCTCACCGGAACTCCGGCCACTTTGCCGCCAACCAACTCTCCGGCGGCGGCCAGTTCATCTGCCACGGCAATCTCCGTCGTGAACATCTCATGTCCAAAACTGTCCATCTGGCCGACATAGCTGTGCACAGGGTCTATCCCGGCGACGCCGATGGCAACATCTGCTGCCGCATTGCGCCAAGGGCGTCCAAAGGTATCTGAGACGATGACTGCTACCGTGATACCCAGACGATCTTTCACCGCCTGGCGGATCCTTCGGGCAGAGGCGTCCGAATCGTCGGGGAGCAGAGCCAGGGTGTCATCCCCTGGGATATTCGACGCATCGATTCCGGCGTTGGCACAGTAGAAGCCATGCTTAGTTTCAGAGATGATTACTCCCCGATCCATACGCACGATGCGCTTGGACTCCCGCAGCACCCACTCGGTATGCCGTGGGTCCCGTCGGTGGCCCTCAGTGATGGAGACGGCTAACGGGGACGCCTCCACATCGCTGATGTTGACCACCTGCCCCTCAACCTTGGAGATGATCTTCTGGGTAACGATCAGGATGTCTGACTCTCTCAGCGGGGTGCCCTGGGTTTCGGCGGCGTCCATCATCGGCCCGGACAGGTCGTCGCCGTCTTTGAACTCGGGCATCCCTTCAATTCCAATAACCCGCACTTCCGGCGGCATAGCATCGCACCTCGGTTAAATTGGTGGCCCATAGGTCGTCGATAGTATACAGGCTATGCCGATCTCTGAAAGGCCTTTTTTGATGCGGAGACGCATCTATGGGCGAGCCCCGCAGGTGTTGTCACAGGTCTAGTTAGAATATACTTCGCCGTGACAGAATTGGACGATCGCAATTGGTTTCTTATGTGAGATAGCTTTCTCACTATCCTGAAGCACTCCAGATTGTTCGACATTTATTCCCTTGGGAATCCTGCCTACATCAACTCCCATCTTTTCGAAGCATATGTCGCATATTTCAATATTTTGATAATGCGAAGAAATTCGAACTTAAGTTGAAACCTCAATGGCAAATATGGAAAATTCCTCGTTCCTCACACCAACAGCATCTTTTCCATTCCATGAACAACCTTCACCTTTGGCGGATTAAATAATCCTACGATAATCCACACATAGGGGGGTGACGATACACCGTACCCACAAAACGCGGGTATCAAATTTGGCAATCATTTGCTGTCCACAATTTTTCTGAATAGAGCTGTTCCCATCCGTCTTCGTAACTGCCTCTGTAGTTCCGGTATGCCTGTCCAATTTCCCAATCAAAGCAGGAAAGGCTACGCCCTTTGGATTCATCATGCTCACAAACGAATCCGTACTTGAACCGATAGGGTACCTTTTCTAATATTTTGGGAGGCACGGCGTCGAATAAACTTGTTTAGCTCAGTCGAGCAAGTTGACCGAATTCCCGGTCCTCTGATTCTTGTTCTATAGAACATTCGATAATTTTATGAGGTTCGAAAAAACCTAAAGTAGGTTCTCCTGTTTCGTTTCGGCTTTCTTGCAAACATCAGAGACAATGAGTTTTTAGAGGATCGACTATTCGTTTGTGATCAACCCAGCTTTTCTTGAGCTTCTGGTGGGGTTTCTAGGACCGGAAAGGAATTGGAAATAGCCGAATCCAGGTACCCTTTCAGTGATACCAGCCGTGCAACTTACCTCAATCTCGTTTAATGCTGGATATGGATAGGTCTTTACTACGATAAAGACCTGAATCGTTTCCCAACGAACCATATATGACATCACAGCACCGCCCAAACTAACGATTTGAGACCTAGTCGCCAAGAAGAATTATGTAATATCCGGTTGTATTAAAATGCCATGCTCATATGGTCAATACCAATGTGTCATACAGATGTTCATATGCTACAATCTGACCTGCTAATCACTGTTGAATTGACGCCTTATCACGCCTGGATTCCAGTGTTGGCAACCCCCTAAATCGTAATTTTGAAGGTGCTGTGCGTGTCTTCTTCATCTACTTCTGATGAGTACAGAAAAAAGGTATATACCAAGTTCGGCGATGCTGGTGAGACCAGTCTGCTTTACGGCGGCCGGGTCTCTAAAAACGGTCTAAACACCGAAGCTTATGGCATCACCGACGAGGCAGTCTCGGTCATGGGCCTCGCACGGGCCATGACCAGCAACCCCAAAGTTAACGACATGCTACGAGAGTTGCAGCGTGAGTTGTTCACCATCGCCGCCGAGCTGGCAACCGACCCCGGAAAATACGAGTTGTTCCAGCAGCATTTCAAGCCGGTGACCGAAAAGATGGTCCAGTCTCTGGAATATGCCATCGACTCCTTGGAAGAGGAGTTTGAGATGCCCAAGGTGTTTATCCTGCCTGGCGGCTCCCAGGCATCGGCAGCCATCGATCTTGCCCGCTGCGTGATTCGCACTGCGGAGCGCCGCGTCGTCGCCATGGCCGAGGCTGATGTCCTTACCAACGGCCTGATAATGAGCTACCTGAACCGGCTGGGCGACCTCTTATTCGTCCTGGCCAGGTATGAAGACCGGGATATCCCCATCGAACGGGCAACCTAACCCGCTCTGGACTAAGAGGCCACAGCGCAATGAAATTGGTGGTAATTGATTACGACTCTGGGAACCTGCGCAGCGTCTCGCGGGCGCTGGAATCCCAGGGGGTAGCCCCGCTTGTCACCGGTGATGCCATAGAGTTTGACGATGCCGACGCCATGGTTCTACCTGGTGTCGGGTCTGGTCCGGCAGCCATGGACGCCTTGAACCAGCGAAAACTTGTGGGCCCCATCAGGGATTTCATCGAGGCGGGCAGGCCGTTCTTGGGAGTCTGTCTCGGTCTGCAACTGCTGATGGACCGCACCGAAGAGGGCGACGAGCCTTGCTTGGGCGTGGTTCCAGGAAATGCTAAACACCTGCCTTCCGGATTGAAGGTTCCTCACATGGGTTGGAACAGCGTTCGTTTCAACACCAACCATCCCGTGCTTGAAGGTATCACTCAGGACAGCTTCTTTTATTTCGTACACAGCTACTACGCATCACCAAAAGACCCGGATGGTGTCAGCGGCACCACGGAATATGGCATCCCGTTCTGCAGCATTTACGCCAAGGATAACCTGGTCGCCACCCAGTTCCACCCTGAGAAGAGTGGCTCGGCCGGACTTCGTTTCTACAAGAATTTTATCCGTTTGGCGTCAGCCTAAGTACGGCCTGCCAGTCACCTGACTCCACAAATCATGGACCAAACATGGAAGTAATCCCCGCAATCGACTTGAAGGACGGTCACTGTGTGCGTCTCTTTCAAGGTGATTTCAACCAACAGACGGTCTTCTCTGACGACCCTCTATCCACGGCTTTATCCTGGCAAGAACAGGGTGGTCACCGTCTGCATGTAGTCGATCTAGATGGTGCCGTCCGAGGTAAGCCAGCCCACCTGGAAGTAATCGCGACCATCGTGACCGCTCTTAACATTCCGGTGCAGGTTGGTGGAGGGATTCGAGACCTAAGCGCTGCCGAAGCATGGTTAGAAGCCGGGGTGGATCGAGTGGTCATCGGAACTGCGGCGGTTCGCGACCCGGATATGGTGGCAGAGATCTGCTGGAAGCACGGGAGTGAGCGAGTGGTTGTCTCCATAGATGCCAAGGACGGGTTAGTTGCGCTGCAAGGTTGGAAGGAAGCGAGTACAACAACGGTTTTTGAACTGGCGGACCGGATGGCTCAAATCGGAGTTGCAAGACTTCTCTACACCGACATTGCCCGGGATGGCGCTCTCACCGGACCCGACTTTGACACCAACCGGAGATTGGTCAGTGAAACGGGTCTGGCTATCCAGGCATCAGGCGGGGTCGCGTCTGTGGAGCAGATCAAAGACTTGGTACCAACCGGGGTCGATGGGGTAATCGTGGGTCGAGCGATCTACACTGGCGCAGTGAGTTTGCAAGAGGCAGTGGCAGCAGTCGCCTAGTAACTAATCTGCGGTGGTTTTTCCTGAAGAGGGAGTCTGGTTGACCTCGGTCTTAGACGGTCGGAATCGGGCGGCTAGACGTTCTTCTGCAGTGGCGAACCAATCCTCTCGCAGCACATCCATCAGTAAAAAGTCATGGGCCATCCTACGCACCGGTTTCACCGGATTGAAGCCGCTCTTGGAGAAGCTCTTCTGGGCACGAGCATTCCATTCCAGCGTGTGCAGATAGACCCGTTTCAGGTTGCGGGCGGTGAACATGTGGTCCAGGAGGGTGCTCACCGCGTCATAACCGTAACCGTCACTCCAGTAATCCCGATCTCCAATGACGATCCCCAGTTCGGCCTCGCGGTTGACCGTGTCCAGGTCGTAGTACATGCAGTTGCCGATGAACAGGCCTTCATTTGTCTCGATGGAATAATGGTGGGATCCGGGGGTTGGGTACTTCAACTGATCCTCGAACAACTTCAGGTAGCGTTCGAATGACATCGTTAGGGGAATGGCAGCGTCTAAACGGGCCAATTCAGGGTCGCTCCGCCAACGATAATCGTTTTCAGCGTCCTCAAACCGTTTGTCTCGCAGCACGATCCTGGCCCCTTGCAGTCTTGAGTAAGGGCCTGCCTCTGCTCCCGCCATCTATCTAAGCCCTCTCACCGAATCCGGCGATATTCCGTTCGGTAATCATATCCAGTGCCCTCCGGAGCACATTTGCTTCGTTGGCATGGGCCAACGTCTTAACTGCCTGTTTGGCGTCGAACCATTGGACAACATCAAATTCCGGGTCGTGTTGGTCCGTAGCCCCGCCTATCGGAATCATCAGATAAAAATGAACGGTCTTATGATAGCGAACGTCTTTCGTCCGGTCAGCGAACCAGTAATCGATGCTGCCAAGGGAACCGTCAATCTTCACTTCCAGGCCCGTTTCCTCCCTGACTTCGCGTAGGGCGGTCTCTTCCAGGGTCTCTCCTGGGTCTGGGGTGCCTTTGGCCAGACTCCAGCGTACTGGTTGGTTGCGTCCGCAGAGTACAGTTTCCAGTCGACCGGAGTTCATCCGGTAGACCACGCCTCCAGCCGATACCGGGGTTTCAACCCGGGATTTCGAATTCATATAATCGTTCCTTTCATCCAATGAGGGCCGTGAAAAGCTTGGGCCGCAAGCAGGCACGGCTAGCTATTGTAATTGTCTGGATTCAAGACAGTCAATGCAAACAGAACCCCACAGGTGCCGGCTTGCTTCTTCACTGCCGATCCCTTCCGCCGGCTATGGCCGGAACGAAATGGACTTCGCTCTTTTCACCAACTTTGGTCAGCATCCCCATGATGGCAACATCGCCGTCTACTACCACAGCCAGGCCCTCTCGGATATCGTCAACTTCCATCAACCGGTCTTGCATCCCGGGGTAGAGTTTCTCAAGTTCCTCGATAACCTGGCGCACATTCTTGGCGTCCAACTCCAGAATCTTGGTTCCATCGGTCAACTTTTGGAGCATGGTGGGAATGAAGATCGTGGCCAATTCCAGGCTCCTCCGTGAATATTTCTTGAGTGGCTGATGTGTTATGTCACTAGCCTCAGGTTCTGCTATGTCCGGTTGCTTGTCAAGCCCAAACGGGAATGAAAAAGGCCGAGGGACTGAGATGTCCAGTCCCTCGGCCTTTGGATTCCTAGAAAAAGCCTACTTAGCTCTTGCCGTTCTCCCAACCGGCTTCCAGAATCTTGCCGGGAGTGATCGGTAGGCTGCGCATACGGTGGCCCGTAGCTCCTGTCACTGCGTTGGCCACTGCGGCCATGGGCGGGCAAATGGCCGCTTCGCCGACGCCACGGACACCGTAGGGATGGCCGGGGTTGGCGACCTCAACGATGACCGTGTCGATCATCGGCAGATCCAAGGTCGTTGGCATACGGTAGTCCAGGAAGCTGGAGTTCAGCATCTTGCCGGTCTCGTCGAAGAAATACTCTTCGTTGAGCGCCCAACCGATTCCCTGAACGGCACCTCCTTGCATCTGTCCTTCAACATAGCTGGGGTGGACTGCCTTACCTGCGTCTTGGACTGCGGTGAAGCGGGTGACATCTGTCTTGCCCGTCTCTCGGTCAACTGCGACATCTGCGATATGTACAGCGTAACCGTTGCCCTCGCCAGTCGGGTCAACACTGGAACGGCCGGAGATGGAACCGCCGGTGGTGGCGGTCTGGCGGGCTAGGTCTTTGAATGAGAGCTTGAGTTCTTCATCCGACTTGTGGGTGATCATGCCAGCCACAAATTCGACGTCATCTTCAGAGGTGTCCCAGATTTTAGCAGCCCTGGAGATCATCTGTTGCTTCACGTCCTCGGCGGCACTGATGGCTGCCAGGCCTGTGGCAAAGGATGTCCGGCTTCCTCCAGTTATGAAGGTGTATCCGATGGAGTCGGTGTCCACCACGGCGGGTTTCACATCTTCATAGGCGATACCCAGTGTCTCGGCGGTCTGTTGCGCTATCGACGCTCTGGTGCCGCCGATGTCCACCGATCCCATGATCAGGCTGACAACGCCGTCGTAGTTGACGGTCATCACCACGCGGGACTGGAAACCGCGGTTGGGCCAGTAGCCACAGGCCACGCCCCGGCCGGTGCCATTTTCGATCTTGGACTTGTAGTGGTCGTGGTTGCGGGCAGCTTCCAGACATTCCACCAGACCGATCTTTCGGGCGACCAACCCTTCGATGCGGCGGGTGCCTTCCTTGGCCGCATTGAGCAACCGGAAGTCGATGGGGTCTATTTCCAACTCTAGACAAATCTCATCGATGAGAGATTCCACGGCGAAGGCTGCCTGGGGTGAGCCGGGCGCCCGATAGGCGGCAGATTTGGGCTTGTTGACAACCACGTCGTAGCCGTCAACCTTGCCGTTTTCTACGTCGTAGCAGGCGAAGGCACAGACGATGGCCTGCATCACTGGGGAGCCAGGGTAGGCGCCCGCATCCATGGCCATCTCGGTCTCTACCGCTGTCATCTTGCCGTTGTTCTTGACGCCAATCTTGACCCGCATCCAGGATGCCGGGGCCGGTCCTGACGCTTCAAAGACTTCAGCACGGGTCATCAACGCTTTGACTGGGCTGCCCGTCCTCTTTGATAGCACGGAACAGATGGCATCCAGGTAGGCGGTGATCTTGCCTCCGAACCCGCCGCCAATCTCCATGGGGGTGACTTTGATCTGGGATACCGGTAACCGAAGGATGTTGGAGACGGTTGCACGAACCTGGAAGGAACCCTGGGTGCTGGTCCAGATGTTCAGTTGGCCGTCGGAATTCCAAAATGCCGTTGTGTTGTGAGGTTCGATATAACCCTGATGTACCGTGGACGTGGTGAATTCCTTCTCCAGCACCAGGTCGGCATCTGCAAAACCCTTGGCAATGTCGCCGGTCTCATAGCTCATGTGGGCGGCGATGTTGCTGGGTTTGTCAGAGGTTTCACCCATGTCGTTTGTCCGGAGCTCTTCGTGGATCAACGTTGCTCCGGGTTTCATCGCCTCCCGAACGTCGACTATTGAATCCAAGACTTCGTATTCAACCTCGATCAAGGCCATAGCGGACTGGGCGACGTGGCCATTCACAGCAGCGATCGCGGCAACGGGGTGGCCTTTGAACATTACTTTGTCACTAGCCATCATGTGGTCTGATGCGAATTTAAGTGGTGTGTAATCCCCGCCCAGCTCCTCTTTGGAGAGAGACGCAAACGGAAGGTCTTTGGCGGTGATCACCGCCCGAACGCCAGGGAAGACCTCAGCCTTACTGGTGTCGATCGATTTGATTCGGGCGTGGGGATGGGGACTGCGCAGCACTTTTGCCTGCAGCGTACCGGTCAGGTTTGTATCATCACCGTATCTGGCCCGTCCGGTAACCTTATCTACACCATCGGGACGCACCGGGCGCTTGCCGACAACGTTATATTCAACATCCGATAGAACTTGATTCGATGTCATATCGTTACCCCTATTTAAATTAAAACCGGAGCCCCCATCAAAGACATGAGGCTCCGGTTGAATGCCAACGATCAAGGCCTGTTATTTGGCCTTGCTTACCTGTAATACGGCGCGGACGATCTTGTCGTAACCGGTGCAGCGGCAGAGGTTGCCGGCCAACCAGTGACGAATTCGACCCTCATCTGCATCGGGTTCCTGGTCCAACAAGCCCTTCGAGGCCAGCAAGAATCCAGGGGTGCAGATCCCGCATTGTAGCGCAGCGTTCTCAAGGAACGATTGCTGTAGCGGGTGCAGTCCTTCGGGGGAGGCCATGCCCTCAATGGTGGTGATGTCTTTGCCTTCGGCTTCTACGCCGAGAATCAGACAAGAGTTGACGATCCTGCCATCCATGATGACGGTGCAGGCGCCACAGTTGCCGTCGTTGCATCCTTCTTTTGTTCCGGTCATGCCTAGAACGTCACGGAGACATTCCAGAAGGCTTTGGCGAGGCTCACATAGAAAATTGGTTACCTCGCCATTCAAAGTAGTCTGTACTTGGGTGACTGCAGCCATGGTTAACCTCCCCTGGCTCTTTCGATGGCATTGTTGAGAGTCCGACGGGTCAGCACGCCAATCAGGTGGGTACGTTGGCGGATGGTCCCGCGCATGTCGGAAATGGGTTTGGCTGCCTTCTGAGCTTCCTCAGATGCGGCCTGGATGGTGTCTTCGTTGACGGGTTTACCGGCCAGGCTATCGCCGGCCTCTTTTGCAAACACCGGTGTGGGCGCGACGGACGCCAGAGCGATACGAGCAGAGACGAAGTTTTGTCCCGACGCATCAAGGACCACGCTGCTGCCGACGCCGGCAACGGCAATGTCCATCTCGTTTCTAGGTATGAAGCGTTGGTAGTTGGCGCCTGAGTTGGCGACAGGAGCCGGGAGGGAGATCGAAACTAGGATCTCTCCATCTGCCAGGGCGTTTCGCCCCGGGGCAGTGCACATCTCTTCCACTGGCAACTGCCGTGTACCGTTGGGGCCTGCGATGATGCAGGTACCG
This sequence comes from uncultured Dehalococcoidia bacterium, assembly GCA_964451445.1. Classification (GTDB taxonomy): domain Bacteria; phylum Chloroflexota; class Dehalococcoidia; order Lucifugimonadales; family UBA3495; genus UBA9611. The sequence goes on along the minus strand of CAYVIG010000019.1, from coordinate 7,742 downwards.
CCTAAAGCGATCACGATGGGAATAGCGTCACCGCTGGGTGCTGCGTTGCAGATGTTTCCACCAATGGTGGCCCGACCCTGAATCTGAATCCCACCGATCAATAAGGCAGAGTCCATTAGTCCGGGATAGGCGTCGGCTAGGGCCTTGTTCTGATAAATCTGATAACAAGGCACGGCCGCACCAAGTGTCAGGCCTTTACTGGCATCATAAGAGACTTCATTTAGTTCTGGGATGCCCTTGATGTCTACAACCAGGGGGGCGGTCCGACGTCCGGCGCGCATCTGCACCAGCATGTCTGTCCCACCGGCCATAATCCGGGCTTGGTCTCCCTTTGTAGCCAAAGTCTTTACGGCTTCATCAATACTACTAGGTGATACAAAATCAAACGGTTCCAATAGGGCACCTCCTGCGCGGGAATTATAGCATCGCTGGACTCACGGTCAAGCTGCAGAATACAATTCGTATCGTCGTATCGGGGCGAACAACGGATTAACGAGGTCCGTTGTAACCTCAACTCTCGTCATTTCTGACTGTATATCAAACTAGATTAAACAATCGAGAAGCCACAAATTGGTTCAAACACAGACACCCTATCGCACCAGAGGAAATTTCCTAGAGTCATGTAACTGCGAAGCAGGCTGCAACTGAAACTTTGGCGGCTTCCCAAATCAAGGTAAATGCGAGGCCATCATCGGTATTGATGTGATCGAAGTTAAATTCGGCGATACTGACCTGTCGGGAATGAAGGTCGTTTTGGCTGTCCGATGGCCCAAGGCCATCCACGAAGGTGAAGGAGCCGCGGCAATTTTCATCGATGAATCCGCCAGCGAGGTGCAGGTAGGCGGTATTGCCACCATCTTGACCGGACAAGCGGGCGGAATGCCTTGGTAAATCCTGGCCACGATTCTCACTCCCCTCGATGGCCCCAACATGAAGAGGATCGACATGGAAATCAACGGTCGGAACGGTTGGTTCAGCATCGACGGAGTCTTCGAGGTCAAATTGCCTCCCTGATCAACCCAGTCACCAATGAAAAGAACGAAGTCCACATCGTGTTCCCGATCGGCGGACTGATCTGGGACGATGGCAAAGCCTGCACCACCTGGGTGATGAATGTTGACCTAGGCGATATCAAATTCGACTACGCCGGCCAAAGCGCGTTCTTTGCTGAAGTAGAGTGTACGAATCAGTAATCGCCTAACCGTAATCAATCGTTTGGTTACTCCTCGGGCTTAATAAACTTGCAATACGGGGGTGGTATTTCTTGCCACTCCCGTATTTTCTAAAGAGGTCATGCAAACTTCCCAACGAATAGAAGCTCTTGTAAAAAGAGACCGATGGATCGTCATCGCCGGTGTGGTGGCGGTGGTGGTAATTGCCTGGGCCTACACCATCTATGTTGCCCAGAGCAATTCCGGAATGGACATGTCTATGAGCATGGACTCTGGAAATGTTAGGGATTGGACCGGCGTCGATTTCTCATTGATGTTCGTCATGTGGGCCGTGATGATGGTGGCCATGATGGTTCCTAGCGCCGCACCCATGATCCTGCTCTTTGCCGCCGTCAACCGCAGACGTCAAGAACAATCGAGACCGTTTGTCGCCACCGGAGTGTTTCTCTCTGGCTACCTGGTGATCTGGACAGTTTTTGCCCTCATAGCAACGTTCGGCAATTGGGGCCTGCATCAAGCGTCCCTGCTGACGTCGATGATGGGAGGCAGTTCTAGCGGTTATCTCGGTGGAGCGCTTCTGCTAACAGCCGGAGCGTTCCAATGGAGTCAGCTTAAATACGTCTGCTTGACCCATTGCCGCAGCCCACTCAGCTTTCTGATGTCCGATTGGAAAGAAGGCACCGGTGGAGCGTTCAGCATGGGGTTATCTCATGGCCGGTATTGCCTTGGTTGCTGCTGGATACTGATGGCCCTGTTGTTTGTGCTGGGAGTGATGAACTTGGTGTGGATTGCCGGCCTAGCGGCCTTCGTGCTGGCAGAAAAGGTTATCCCATGCGGGGAAAAAGTCTCAAAGATTACCGGAGTAATGTTGGTAGCTTGGGGCGTCTATGTTGTCTTAACAGCGGCGCTATAAGCTCGCGGCCCTAGGCTGAGGTGGTCTCTTCCACCCGCTTTTTAACGATCCCCAATGTCTCCAGCAGGGTTCCACCGTAAAACTCAACCCGCTCCAATCCGCTGATTCCATCAAGCGAGAACGTAGACTTTTCTTCCGATGTATTTTTAATGGTGTCCAACGCCGCTCGCCAGGGCACACCGCTACCATCCTCCTCTGACTCTCCCTCGGTCAATTCGCCAGTCGGCAGACCTGTGGTGTGGAAGACGATTCCGTCTTCGCTGCTAATCAGAACCAGTGACGGTATTTGCACATTTGAGAGTCCAAGGCCCGATATTAACGCAGCGCAGGTGTTGGATAGGCCATGTTGACCGAAAATCACGAGGTCATGGAATCTTGCGTCCAGTTCCTCAAAGGCCGTGCGGTAAACGCGGAAAATGTTATGTGCCCTGATGTCACCTCCCCCGGCGAGGAACAGTGCGCATACCGGGAATACAGGCCGGGTGGCCGAAGCCAAACCGTCATGCCATTTCGTCAATTTTCCTAAATCATGGCTGTCGGGAGTTTCTTGATTTTCAGTTCGAGCCATTATTTACTTTCGTCCTTCTTGTAATCCGAAGAGCATGGCATAGATCAAGTCGTTAATCGGTGTGAGCACACCACTTGCCAACCCTGCTCTAACCACCGCGCCGTTCAGCGCTTCTAGCTCTAAAGGGCGACCAGCCATCAAGTCGGTGTGCATTGATGCCTGTAAGTCCGGCAGATGTTCCTCAATATAACTAACGGTATCGGCGACAATATCTGGGTTCAGAGCAACGCCGCTGGCCCGAGCGACCGCATCTATCTCCGCCAGACAAGCCAAAACAACCTTACGCCAACGTGGTAAGGGCATCAACTCGGCCAGGGTAGCTCGAGCCAATGTCGTAACTCCGGCCATGGTGGCGATGAACAGGAATTTTCCCCAGAGTCCGGCGGTGATATCGGGAAGGACCTCGGCTGGGATTCCTGCAGCGACCAATGTGTCCCTAATAGACACACAGCGCGCTGATTCTTCGCCGTTGGTTTCGCCCAGGATGATCCGGACCAGACTCCCTGTCTGCTTGACCACGCCAGGGCCCAACATACCCGCCTCGATGAAGGCGGCGCCCGGGATCACGGCCTCAGTACCCAGGACATTGGCAGAGGCCACGTAACTATCGATGCCGTTTTGCAGGCACAATACAGTTGTTTCCGGGCCAACAATGGGTTCCATGAACGGCAGCGCGGGGCCGATCTGATAGGTTTTGACACATATCAAGGCTAGGTCGACAGGTCCCACCTCAATTGGGTTGTCGGTGGCGAGACATTGGACAGCGAACTCCTCGTCATCCCTCACAACCTTCAAGCCGTTGGTCTGAATCGCTTCAAGATTAGCTCCTCTGGCGATGAGCGAGACATCGTTCCCAGCACGGGCGAGCATCCCACCAAAATAGCCGCCGGTGCTGCCAGTTCCCATAACCGCAATGCGCATATCTCTAAAACCTCTCATCCAAACCAATTTAGGATACGGGCCTAACTGCCAAAACTTAAAACACGTTACTAGATGGGCAATCGAGAACACAATGTCATTACCGAATCGTTATACCATTACCGTGGGCGCTATTTTTATGACTACGATGCGCCAACAAAGTTCTTGACGCCTGTGGTTTTTGTCCTTATTCTTTTGGTGGCTTTCTCGTGGCATCGACCCAGAGTCGTTTGCAGACCCGTAGTGCAGGAGTAGGACATGACCCGGCAGCAGCAAGCTTCACCACCGATTCCGGCCCCGGTTCCCCAACCGGAATCCGACTTCTACTGGGAAAAATGCAAAGAGGAAGAATTGTGGCTTCGTCACTGCAAGTCCTGTGACTCCTCCTACTTCTACCCCAGGGACATCTGCCCCGGTTGCTTCTCCAGGGACACCGACTGGATCAAAAGCAGTGGCAAAGGCATCATCCACACTTACTCAATCGTCCACCGTGGACCAACTCCTTCTTTCCGAGATAAAGCTCCCTATGTTCCGGTAATCATCGAGTTGGAAGAAGGCCCCAGGATGCCCAGTAATCTGGTGATCGACGATCCACAACCGGAGACGATTAAGATCGGCATGGCCGTTGAAGTGGTCTTTGAGGTGCTAGACGACAAGATCACCCTCCCCAAATTCAAGTTAAGTTAACTACCTCCGCCCTCGACTTTCAGATTTCGGCGGGCGGAGGTACGGAGTGAACATGGCTACCACAGGAGAACTACGAGGCAAGGTAGCCATCGTAACCGGCGCCAGTCGAGGTATCGGAAGGGCCATGTCACTGGCCTTTGCCGCCGCTGGCGCACAGGTGGTGGTGGCATCTCGAACTGAGAATGAAGCGCCCCCAGATGCACCTTTTGCCAGGTACGGCTCAGGGACCATCAACGACACCGCCAGACAAATAGCAGAGGCTGGCGGAGAGGCCTTGCCCATCCCCTGCGACGTCACCAAATCAGAGGACCTGCGTAACCTGGCCGAACGCACCATAAAGCACTTTGGTCGAATCGATGTCGTTGTCTCCAACGCGGGAGTCGACTGCGAGTCGCCGGTTGTGGACCTTGAAGAAGAACTTCTGGACCGCTGCCTTATGGTCAACATCCGTGGGCCGATACTCCTCTGCAAGTATGTATTACCCCAGATGATCGAGCAGAAGGGTGGCGGATCCATCTTCTGCATCACCTCAGGCGCAGCCACGGGCTACCGTGAAGGTCGCGTCGGTTACTCCATGAGCAAGGCCGCACTGGACCGGGCCTATCTTAGCATCGCTGAAGAGGTCCGTGAGCACAACATCGCCGTAAATGTCCTAAGCCCGGGTCGGGTGGACACCTGGATGAACCGGCGGGGCGACTGGCCCGGCACCGCGCACATCCCTATGGAACAACCCGATTCCATCAATGAAGCTGCCGTCTGGCTGGCCGCTCAAAATGCATCCACATTCACCGGACAGCGGATAGAACGGGCAGAATTTGGCACCAACTGGGGCTCGGGAATAGCCGTTCCAACCCCATAAGTAACTAGAGCTGATATCTTAAGAGAGGACCAAGATGAGCACATCACGTAACGTCATGCAAGAAGTTTCACCTAAGCTGGCAGAATTAACCGCAGACATGCTATTTGGCGATGTCTGGGAACGTCCTGAGCTCTCCAAGCGGGACCGCAGCCTGATTACCGTTGCCAACCTGGTCGCCCTTTACCGCACAGACCAGTTGAGAGGACACATTGGCCGGGCTTTAGATAACGGAGTCACCAAATCCGAAGTCAGTGAAGTAATCCTCCACACAACCATGTATGCTGGCTGGCCCGTTGGTGCCAATGCCGTAAGGATTGCCAAAGAAGTATTTGAAGAGCGGGGAATCTAAACCCAGCTGGTCTATCCAACGTCTGGATGCCTAGAATTTTGATGTTTGAGAGGGACAACAATGCCTAAGATGACCGGCGCCAAATACCTGGCCGATACCCTAAAAGCCTACGGTGTTTCCCACGTGTTCTTCGTGCCCGCAGTCCTCAGGAAATCCCTGGCCGAGATGGACATGGTGGGTATCAAACGTGTGGTGACCCACGGTGAAAAGGCCGCCGCCTACATGGCCGATGGTTACGCCAGAGCCTCCAACAAAGTAGGAGTCTGCATGGCGCAGTCGGTTGGTGCAGTCAATTTGGCCGCAGGTTTGCAGGACGCCTACTTGGGGCTATCTCCGGTCTTGGCACTCACCGGGCACAAGTCCAACCTGCATCAGAGCCGGAACGCCTACCAGGAACTCGAACATTCAAAACCCTTCGCATCGGTCACGAAGTTCAGCGCGGAAGTCGACTCGGTGAACGACCTACCCGGGCTGCTCAGACAAGCATTCAGGGAAGCCACCACCGGAGCGCCTGCCCCGGTGCACTTGGACTTCCAGGGCATCAGCGGAAATGTCGTAGAAGACGGCGAGGCCGATCTTGAGATTCTCTTGGAAGAGTCTTTCACCGCCCGGCCTGCATTCAGGCCCGAGCCGGAACCGGAGCGTGTGCGTGAAGCGGCACAGGTCCTGGCAAACGCCCAGCGTCCGGTAATCGTCGCCGGCGGCGGAGTTACGTCCTCTGGCGCCAAGCAAGAAGTGGTGGAATTGGCTGAATTGCTGAACATCCCGGTCGCCACTTCGCTAAACGCCAAGAACACCATACCCGACAACCACCCATTGGCCGTTGGAGTGGTGGGCTCCTACTCCAGATGGTGCGCCAATCGGGTGGTCCACGAAGCTGACTTGGTGCTGTACATCGGTAGCCACACCGGCAGTCAGGTCACCAACGAGTGGCAGGTACCTGCCATTGGAACTCCGGTGATACAGATCGATATCGACCCGTCAGAGTTAGGCAGGACTTATTCTGCTCAAGTCGCCATGCAAGGTGACGCCAAGGCCAGCACCCGCCGGTTGATTGAAGCTTCGGAGCCGGTGGGCGACCGCTCGGCCTGGGTTTCCCGCGCTCAACAGTTGGTCCAAGAATGGCGAGACGAAGTCGAACCTCTGGCAAACTCGGAGGCAGTACCGATTATCCCGCAGCGTCTTTGCACTGAAATTGCCGCCTGGCTGCCCTCAGACGGAATGCTGGTGGCAGACACCGGTCATGCTGGTATCTGGACCGGTTCCATGGTGGACATGAACGAGCCAGGCCAGGGTTACCTGCGCTGTGCCGGTTCCTTGGGTTGGGGTCTGTCCGCGGCGATGGGTGCCAAGTGCGCTGTGCCGGACCGTCCAGTAGTCTGCTTCAGCGGTGACGGTGGTTTCTGGTATCACATCGGCGAATTGGAGACCGCAGTACGGAACAACATACCCGTGGTGACAGTGGTCAATAACAACCACGCTTTGGCCCAAGATAAGCGGGGTGATGAAAGGGCTTATGCTCACCTTGAAGGTGGTTCGCCGGGAGACCTCTGGCAGTTCACCGACACGGACCTCTCCAAGGTCGCCGAGGCCATGGGTGCCTTCGGTATCCGGGTCACAAAACCTGGAGACATCCAGAGTGCCATCGAACAGGCCATCGCTTCCGGCAGACCGGCGGTGGTGGACGTAGTCACGGACCAATACAACAGTGAAGCCCCGATTCCCTGGGCGCCTTAGTAGCCATTCGCCCTTAGGAGTAAACATAAAGGGCGCGGGTTCATTCAGCGGTTTTTTAATTTCATATTCGTTTGGCTTTTTGTAGGAACTCTTTAGCGGCCTCGTAGTCCCTGGCGCCACCGCGCTTTATTGGCGGCATCAGGTAGACGTTGTTCAGTCGGGCTTCTTGAAATTTCTGATATAGGTCCAAGGCGATATCAACGCCAGACCGACCACCTTCCAATTCATCCCTGACTGAATCTGGAACAGAGCTGAATAGTACTCCGTCCTTTTGGAGTATTTGAAGGCCAAAGTAGACTGGGTGGGTGCCTGCCCGGTCGGCGTGATACCCGTAAGACTCCCGGTAGCGGGCCACATGGTCGACGTTGAAGATGGGCTGGGTGATCAGGAATTCTGCCCCAGACTGAATTTTTCGCACCGCAAGTTTGACTTCATCTTCGATGGGTTTGCCCAGGTCGACCGCCGCGCCGATGCAAAAATCGGTGGGTGTGCTCAGGTTTCCCTCTCTGAAATCCCGGCCCTGGTTCATCTGGGCGATG
>CAYVIG010000018.1:0-19556 GCA_964451445.1 uncultured Dehalococcoidia bacterium | reverse complement strand
TGATCCTCATCCACATCGGAACGAGATTCCAGGTACTCCATGACCGCCCTGGAATCTAAGTAGGTACCCTTCTCCGATGCCGTACCCTCACTCTCTCCGTAACCCCGGTAATCGAAGATGAATAGGTTAGCGCCGGTGCGGTGGTACGCCAAAGACAGTTCGTCGATGCGGTAGCCGTTGTTGCCGCTGTTGCCGTGGAACCAGACCCAGGTGGCATTTAAAGTAATTGCCGGGTCGCCCGGTATAAACCAACCATGTATAGAGAGGCCGTCAGAAGTCTGGATACGGACGTCCTCATAGACCAGACCGACGTCACCCGGCGTATATAGCAGTTCCGACGAGGGAAAGAAGACGAACCGTTTTTCCAACTGGGACCAGAACACGAAGAAGGTAACTCCATAGGCCAGTGAAACTCCAACTAGGATGCGCACTAGAAGCCAACGGGCACGCCCGATCATCAGTTTGGGAACCGTCGCATTCTAAGTTCAAGGATGCTGAGTCTAGCGACCGTCAGCCTGGCCAGGGAAGGGTTCAGCAGCGACAGCCTTGGGGTAGCTCTGCTGTTCTTCCTCAATCGACTTTATGCGGCCGGCCACGTCACGTTCCTGGGGGCGTTCCGCCTGGCAATTGGAACACCAGGCCTGTTCTTCGGTGAAGAGCATCATGTTGTCTTTCTTGACCGTGACGGTCTCAATCTCAGCACCGCACTCGGCGCAGGAACTTGTGATGTCCACTTCTGTGATTGGCATTAAATAATCTCTATTTCGATCTTAGAGTTCCAAGCTGTCGGCCAGTATCTCCAGCACATCTTTCGCCTCTTTCTCTGAGTCCAATCCCTTGGATTGGATGCCCTCGGTCATCATCTGGACACAGAAAGGACAAGAGACGCCCACGGTGTTGGCCTCGGTGTCCAGGAACTGATCGGTCCTAGCGTGGTTCACCCGCTCCCCTTGGCTTTCTTCGATCCACATATGGCCCCCGCCAGCGCCGCAGCAGAAGCCGCGCTCACGGCAGCGTGAGCCAATCTCAATCAACTTGAGTCCAGGGATTGCCTTGGCCACCTCACGCGGCTCGTCGTAAACGCCGTTGTGACGACCCAAGAAACATGAATCGTGGTAGGCCATGGTGACATCCATCATCTTCAGAGGCTTGATGCTGCCATCCTTGATGAGTTGGTCTACGAACTGGCTGTAGTGCAAGACCTCGAAATTCCCACCCAACTGTGGGTATTCGTTCTTCATCGTGTTGAAGCAGTGGGGGCAGGTGGTCACCACCTTGCTGACGTTGTAACCGTTCATGGTGTCGATATTCTGCTGGGCCAATATCTGGAACAGATACTCGTTACCCATTCGTCGGGCTGGGTCTCCGGTGCAGGTCTCCTCATCGCCAAGGATAGCAAAGTCCACCTTTGCGGCTTTCAGCACTTTGGCCATGGACCGTGCGATTGCCTGGCTGCGTTGTTCCAGAGCTGGTGTGCAGCCAACCCAGAACAGCACTTCAGCGTCGGGCTTCTCCGCCAGAGTCGGCACTTCCAATCCGTCAGCCCAGTCGGTGCGGGAGTATTGGGTACCGCGCCAGGGGTGACCTCGCTGCTCCAGGCTGAGCAGGGCATTCATGGCCGACTCAGGGGCTTTGGACTCCTCCAAGACCAAGTAGCGGCGCATATCCATTATGGTTGGTATGTGTTCCACTGTTACAGGACACTCTTCGATACAGGCGCCACAGTTCAGACAATCCCAGATTGACGACTCAGAGATCACCCCTTCCAGAAGCGGAGACGGTTCCACATGATCCGCGTTGCGCTCGCCCTGATGTCCGATTGCCACCATATGGTCTTTGATGCCCTCGACAATGTGCATGGGCGAGAGTTGCTTGCCAGTCAGGTTTGCCGGGCAAGCATCCGAGCATCGGCCACAGACCGCACAGGCATATCCGTCCAATAGCTGCTTCCAGGTGAAGTCTTGAACTCGCCCTGCGCCGAATTTCTCGGTGTTTTCCAGATCCATTAGGTCTAGGGCCCCTTTGGGCTCTAACGACCGGAAGAAAGCGTTCACAGGAGCAGCAAACATATGCATATGCTTGGTGAACGGGATATATACGGTAAATACCAGGATGATTCCAAGATGGATCCACCAAAACAGCCCGTGAAGGGTGTTGGCAGCGCTCTCACCCACCCCCCAATCGGCAAACATCTGACCCAAAGCTTTCCCGATAAAGACATCGGCCTCTGGTCCTGTGTGTCCCTCGGTCACGAAGAAAGCGTGGGTCAAAAGTGTCGACGCCATCAATCCGCCGATCAAAAGCACAATTATCAGTGCGTCTGAATGCCGGGTAAGGTCGAACCGTAAACGGCTGGGCTTAATCACCCATCTACGAACAAACGCCCAAGCCAACACCACCAGTAGGATGGCTGACAGTATGTCCAGGTAGCTGCTGTAGACGCGGACCCCTGTCTCAGTCAACAGCCATTCGGGGAATCCACCCTTCACCGAGGCAGCGAAGATGAAAATCCCGTAGCTGAGCATGAAGGTCAAAAAGCCCCAGAAGATGATCGCGTGGCCGATGCCGGCATAGTCACCGTATTTCACCCGTTGTAGGACCTTCTGCTGACCCAGGGAGATGAGCAGCGCTCCCTTCAAGCGGACCAGAGGTTGGTCGAATCGGGCAACGTCTTTGCCCTGCAATACCAGTTTGACCACTCTGATGTAGAAGGCGTAATGGAATATCGCCAACGCCACTCCCAACAATCCCAACACGGCAATCCACAGAGGCAATGACCCGATATCTCCTGGAGGAACCACGCGCAACACCTGCTTCACTGGACGGTTCTTCGTCCCGCTAAATTTCATTTACAACTGTATGCCTGACGGCCCTCAGTTTAGCATGATTCAGGCGCGTATCACCCAAATGAAACGAGCCTGAATCACCGTTTTACTTAGCAGAGTACGGATGATTTTTTAAGCCTGGTTTAAAACTCGCCGATACGAGGAATGACTTCCCGGCCGAGCAACTCGATCTGCTTTAGCACCTGCTCTTGGGGCATTCCAGGCCATTGCATGCGGCAGATCATATGGTTCACGCCGAGTTCGTCGTGATAGCGGCGAAACTCTTCGACAATGTCGTCAGGTGATCCCAGGAGGAACCGGTCTTTGGCCAGGTCCTGGTAGGGCACGCTAAAGCTTTCCTCACCTGGCAGGGCCTTGTCCTGCCCCCAATCAGCATAGGCTTTGTACTTGGCTTCAAGAAACGGCTGACTCTCGATGTAGGCAGTCTCTCGGTCTTCGGCCACGTACATCTCCCGCATCATGGGTAGCTCGTCGGGCACCGGATTACCAAACTCGTCCAGAGCCGCTTTGTACCTGGTCCACTGGTCGGCCACCATGGGCACCGTGGCATGGGGGTTAATCAGCCAGGGATAGCCCCAGCGGGCGGCACGGCGAATGGCAACATCGTTATTCGCGGCCACCCAGATTGGAGGATGGGGGTTCTGCACCGGTTTGGTACTGATTGAGGTCTTGGGCACGGTGAAATACTTGCCGTTGAACTCGACCTCATCTTCAGACCACAGCCGCTTGATCAGCCCCATGGACTCATTCATACGGCCAACCCTTTCGCCCCGTTGCACACCAAAAGCCGTGTACTCTTCGTCGCGGTAACCCAGTCCGACACCAAAGACGAACTTACCGTTGGTGATGGCGTCCAGCGTCGCGACGCTTTCGGCCAACTCTACCGGATTGTGCAGCGGCACCAGAATCACGGTGGCAGCCACCTGCATATCCCCGGCATCGGCGGCCAAACGAGAGAGAAGTGTGAAGGATGTGCTCATCTGATAAGGCGCGGCCAGGTAATGTTGGCCGGTGGCGATAAGGCTGAAACCGGCATCGCGGGCCGCCCTAACTTGCTCGGAGCTCTCCTGAATCTTGTCTGGCATAGACTCGCCGGGGAGATACTGGTTGGTGACGAAAAATCCTAGTTTCAAAGGGTCTCCTTCTGGGGTTTTTAGTGCCGAATTTTGGGGCAATTTGAAGCGATGATGAAATGCGTATCAATATCACACGTGGGACAGTGTTCCAACCTGTATTTTAATCTTTGAGCAATTGCCGAACAACCCTGAAAACCCCTTGCCTCACCTCGATAGAAGCATTAGAATCGGCGATTGATTCCGGTTGTTTATTCAGGTCTTTGACCGGGTTCTTAAACTAAACGAAAACAGTAGGAGCAGCATGAAGATCGCACGCTTCCGCAGCAATGGACGGACCGCATATGGAGTGGTCCAAGGTAACGAGATAGTGGAGATTAGAGGCAGCATCTATACCCGTTTCCGCTTAACTGACACCAAACACCCGCTGCAGGACGTGAAACTCCTACCGCCGACGGACCCCACCGAGATCTGGTGCCCTGGCCTCAATTTTGCCAATCACCTTGAGTACGCCGCCGGAGTGTTGGGGGACGATGCACCCGAGGTTCCCAAGCATCCCAACCCGTGGATCAAGGCACGCGGCTCTCTAACTGGCACCGATGAACCGATCATCCTCCCCAGTGACTCTACGGACGTTCACTATGAAGGTGAGGCTGTAGCTGTTATTGGTAAGGTTTGCCGCCGGGTTTCAGTCGCAGACGCTCCAAAATACATCCTGGGCTACACCTGCGGTAATGATGTCAGTGACCGTGCCTGGCAGGGTGACGACTGGACGTTCTGGAGGGCCAAGGGTTCCGACACATTCGCACCCATCGGCCCCTGGATCGATACTGAGGTTGACCCGCAGAAGCTGGAGATGATCGTCCGGCTGAATGGCAACGAGGTACAACACGGTTACACTGAAGAGATGCTGTTTTCCTTCGCCGAGGTTGTCAGTTACATCAGCCAGCAAGTGACACTCCACCCAGGAGACCTGCTCTTCTCCGGCAGCACCGGCGTCACCATCGCTCTCAAACCTGGCGACAACGTGGATGTGGAGATTCCCAACATCGGAGTTCTAAGCAACTCGGTCGAGGCTGAACCCGCCGCTTAAACTCCTCTGATCAGAAAAAGGAAAAGGCCCTTCCGAGATTGCGGAAGGGCCTTTTATTGCTGAACCAGCGGGGTCTCTCAGAAGCGGAGCATCCCAGCCAGCGCTTTTCCCCCGCCACGGGGGCCAACCACAGCCAGGCGCATCTGCTCATCGCTTAACACAGATTTAGCCACCCTGGCGATATCAACGGGCTGCACAGCGTCCAGCAGGCAGACTATCTCATCGGGTGTCCGAACATTGTTCTGCAGGAGTTCTTGACCGCCCAGCCAGGACGCCACGGCTCGGGTGTCTTCCATCCGCAGAAGCAGTGTGCCTTTGGAGTATTCCCGAGCTTTGGTCAGTTCTTGCTCGGTTGGTTCTTCGTGCATACCGTGGAATTCCTGGACGATGGTCTTCACAGCGTCGTTGGTCTTGCTCGGTTCCACTCCGCAGTAGACTACTAAGGCACCTGTGTCCCGGTAGCTGCTGGCCGAGCTATTCACGTCGTAGGCCAGACCCTGTTCCTCCCGTAGGTTCAAGAACAGCCGGCTGCTCATGCCGTCGCCCAAGATTGTGTTCATCAGGTTGAAGGCATAGCGGTCGGGATTGGACATGGACAGGCCCGGCACTCCCAGACACAGGTGGGTCTGGTCGCTGCGGCGGCGTTCAACCTTGACCAGCGCTCCATCAGAATGGGTGACCGGCTCCCAATCCAGGGATTCCTGAGGCTTCCAATCCTGGGTGGATTCCACCAGCATATCCACGATCTCTTCATGGGTAACGTTACCCGCAACCGCGACCACGGTATTGGCCGGGTTGTACTGCTGCTGCATGTAGTCGTGGATGACCTTCTGTTGAATATCGGCCACCGTCTCCAGCGTGCCTCCGACGTCGCGCCCCATGGCTTGGTCCGGCCACATTGCCTCGTCGATCAACAGGTCAGCCAGGTACGACGGAGAGTCGTAGGTCATCCGCAGCTCTTCCTGGATAACCTCCCGCTCTTTCTCCACCTCTTCGGGATCAAGACGGGAATGGAGAATCATGTCCATCAAAACTGCGAACGCGGTCTTGAAATGGGGCTTGGCGACCTTTACCCAGAAGACCGTCATCTCCCGGTCGGTGCTGGCGTTCATGATGCCGCCGACGCCCTCGATGGCCTCACTGACAGCACGGGCGGTGGGCCATCTATCGGTACCCTTGAACGGCAAGTGCTCGATGAAATGGGAAACGCCGGCCAGTTCGTCAGACTCATATCTGGAACCCGCTCCGACACAAATGACCATGGATACCGACTGGGTATGACCCATGGTCGATGTTAGAACGCGCAGGTTGTTATCCAGCACAGAACGTTGGTACATGTACTCCTTAGGTGCCAATCAGGGTGTCGACGATATTTGGATTAAGAGTTGAGCCAGTCCACGTCGCCGGACAGGTTGTCCGGATGCGGCTTGGATGCGAAAACGGTGTAGCGGCGGCGTGCCTCACCAATGGTGGTGTCGTCACCGTGGCCCGGGTAGACCGCTGTGTCATCGGACAACGCCAACAGCTTGCTGGTGATGCTATTTAGCAGTTGGACAAAAGCCTCAGGGCTGCGAGATTTGCCGGGTCCGCCGGGGAATAGCGTGTCACCAGAGAACAGATGCTTACCCACCAAGAAGCAAGATGCGCCATCTGTGTGGCCTGGAGTGTTTAGAACCTGCAGTTCCTGGTTGCCGAACCTGATGACCTTGCCGTCGGTCAGTTCCAGTTCAGGCGGCCTGGGCAGCGCATGAGCGTCCGCAGGGGAGATGCCAACAGGTGCCTCCACCTTGCCGGTGATCTCGCCGAATCCGGCCAGGTGATCACCGTGGTTATGGGTGATCAAGATTGCCTTGATGTTCTCATTGCCGATGACGTTGAGCAGTTTTTCCGGCTCCCCTGGGGTGTCGATCAAGATACATTCGTTGGTCTCAGGGCAGGTAATCAAGTAGCCGTTGTTCATCATGGAACTCATACCAGCTACCTTGGTGATCTTTACTTCGCCATCATAGTGCAGTGCCATATCGCATCTCCCGTATTGGTGTCTTCTGGTTTTCCGATTCTAGCGGTCGGCCTAGTCGCCGGCGGTCGCAACCGCAGGTTCTTTGGCTTTGGATTTAGTTGGTTTCTTGGCTGCCTTGGGCGCAGCGCTCTTGGGTTTGGACTTGGCTGAGTTGGCTCCGCGACCCGACGCTGTCAGCAAATTTTTCAGGTATTTACCGGTGAACGATTTGTCATTGGCCGCCAACTGCTCTGGCGTCCCGGTGGCGATTAGTTTGCCGCCCTTGTCACCCGCGCCTGGGCCTAGGTCGATCAGCCAGTCCGAGTTCTTTATCACGTCCAAGTTGTGTTCAATGAGGATGACCGTATTCCCGCTGTCCACCAACCGGTGGAGCACACCTAGTAGAGCAGCAGTGTCTGAGAAAGACAAGCCCGTCGTTGGCTCATCCAACAGGTAGATAGTCTTGCCGGTCGCCCGCTTTGACAGTTCTGTGGCCAGCTTGACCCGCTGGGCTTCTCCACCGGAAAGGGTGGTAGCTGGTTGTCCAAGCCGTATGTAGCCCAGACCCACATCCCGCATGGTCTCAAGTTTGGGCTTGATGCGCGGGAAATTGGTGAAGAACTCCAAAGCTTGGGCCACGGTCATATCCAGCACTTCTGCGATGCTCTTGCCCCGAAGGGTGACTTCCAACGCTTCTCGGTTGTAACGGGCGCCCTGGCAAATCTCGCAGGGGACGGTCACATCGGGTAGGAACTGCATCTCGATCTGGTTGTAGCCCTCTCCTTGGCAGGCCTCACAGCGACCTCCCTTCACGTTGAAGGAGAACCGACCTGGCGCATAACCACGTACCCTGGCCTCGGGCAGGCTGGCGAAAAGGTCTCTGATGGGAGTGAAGGCCCCGGTATAAGTGGCCGGGTTGCTTCTGGGAGTCCGGCCGATGGGCGACTGATCGATGTTCACGACCTTATCGACGCCCTCCACACCTATGACATCTTTGTGTTGGCCAGGCAGGTCTCGGCCTTTGTTGATCACCTGGTTCAATTTCTTGTAGAGAATCTCGTAGACTAGGCTACTCTTGCCCGAACCGGACACACCGGTGACGCTGACGAGTCGTCCCAACGGAAACGAGACATCAACGTTTTTGAGGTTGTTCTCTTTGGCCCCTTTAACCGTTATCTTTTCCCCGTTGCCCTTCCGACGTTTCTCCGGATACGGCACGACTTTGCGGCCGCTGAGATAAGCGCCGGTCAGGGAGTCTTCGTTGGCTTCGATCTCGGCAACGGTTCCGGTGGCCACTACGTGCCCACCGTGCTCTCCGGCACCAGGGCCAAGGTCGGCGATGAAATCAGCCGCCCGCATCATGGCCTCGTCGTGCTCCACCACCACGACCGTATTGCCCAAACTCTTAAGTCGGAGCAGGGTCTCGATCAGGCGATGGTCGTCATGGGGGTGCAAGCCCACGGTGGGCTCGTCGCAAACATAGAGCACTCCGGTCAGCCCAGAACCTATTTGGGTGGCTAGGCGCACCCGCTGGGCCTCACCGCCTGAAAGGGTACGAGCAGTGCGGTCCATGGTCACGTAGTCCAGACCGATGCCTTCCAGGAAGTTCACTCGCCCCTCGATCTCTTTCAAGACCTGGCTCGCGATGGTCTTCTCCCTTTCCGTCAGTACCTGTTTGCCGTGGGGACCGGGAGCATCAGGGTCAATCTCACTAATCCACTCAGACGCCTGGCCTATGTTCTTGGCACAGACATCCATGATGTTGATACCGCAGACCTTAACTCCAAGGGCCTCTGGCCGTAGGCGTTTGCCGTCGCATGACGGACAGGGGCGGGCCGACATATAACGCTCGATCTGGGTGCGCATGTAGTCGGACTCAGTTCGCTTGTAGCGTCGTTCCAGATTGGGAATGACACCTTCAAATTTGGTATCCCACTCGTAGGTTTGACCGCGGCCGGTTCGGTGGCGCACGGTGACCTTCTTCTCATCATTGCCGTACAGGATCAGGTCTATGTGTTTCTGGTCCAGTTCTTTGACTGGCGTGGTGGCAGAGAAACCGTTGGCCTTGGCCACCGATTCCATCAGACTGATGTACCAACTGCTGGATGGGCCGCCCCGAGTCCACGGTGCGATGGCTCCCTGGGACAGAGAAAGGTCTTTGTTGGATATGATAAGGTTTGGATCGAGGGTCAACTTGAAGCCCAGGCCGGTACAGTCAACGCAAGCGCCGTGGGGGCTGTTGAAGCTGAACGTCCGCGGCTCGATCTCCGGCAGGCTGGTGTTGCACTTGGTGCAGGCAAACTGCTCTGAGAAAACTAATGTCTCGCCGCCTTCCACATGTGCCTCGACAACGCCTTCGCCTTCACGTAGGGCCGTCTCCACGGACTCGGCGACGCGGCTGAGTTCCGTATCTGGCCGGACGATCAAGCGGTCAACGACCAGCTCGATGTAGTGCCATTTCTTCCGGTCCAGTTCCAGGTCTCCCATCTCGTCGAGCATGAAGATCTCGCCGTTAACACGGACGCGGACAAACCCGGCTTGGCGCGCGGTTTCGAAAACGTCTTTGTGCTCACCCTTCTTCCGTCGGATTTTGGGTGCCATCAAGGTGATCCGGCTCCCTTCTTCCAAGTTCCTGATAGAGTCGACGATCTGGGAGATGGTTTGTCTTTCCACCGGACGCCCACACTTTGGGCAGTGGGGCAGACCCACCCTGGCAAAGAGCAAACGCAGGTAGTCGTAGATCTCCGTAACCGTGCCAACCGTGGAACGGGGGTTGTGGGAGACACCTTTCTGGTCGATGGAGATGGCCGGCGAGAGACCCTCGATGTAATCGACGTCCGGCTTGTCCATCCGGCCCAAAAACTGACGGGCATAGGCGGAGAGCGATTCTACATAGCGGCGTTGGCCTTCTGCGTAGATGGTGTCGAAAGCCAGGGAACTCTTGCCGGAACCGGATACTCCGGTGATCACCACCAGCTTGTCACGCGGTATGGTGATCTCTACATTTTTGAGGTTGTGCTCGCGGGCGCCTTTGACGTGGATAAAATCCTGGGGCATACAACTACACCACTCACCCAAATATCGACCCACATTGTATCACCGTTATGACAATCTGAGCCCTTCCACTATCCGGTTCAGCATGCCAAGATGTCTGCAAATTAATCTTGTGCACTTAAGCCTAAATTCCGGAGCTGAACAGTTAAGTAATGAGCCGTGATCTTTTTGGCACTTCCAAGGCGTTTATCGGTGTGGTGCATCTGCTGCCTCTGCCTGGTTCACTCCGTTGGGGTGGCAGCATGCGGGCGGTGATTGACCGGGCTAAAGAAGAAGCCCACATACTGGAACAGGGTGGTGTGAATGGGATCATCGTGGAGAATTTTGGCGACGTTCCATTCCGCACTGGACGCCTCGACCCTGAGACCGTGGCTGGAATGGCCGTGACAGTGGGGCGGGTTGAAGAGATGGTGAACGTGCCAGTAGGCATCAATATGCTCCGAAACGACGCCATTTCTGCTCTGGGGGTCGCCACAGTTATTGGCGCCAAATTCATCAGAGTTAACGTTCACTACGGTGTAATGGCCGCAGAAGAAGGTCTCATCGAGGGTGAAGCCTACCAGACCATGCGCCACCGCAAGGACCTCGGGGCCGACGTCAAAATATTGGCCGATGTCCTGGTGAAACATGCGGTGCCATTGGGTTCTGTTGACCTAGGCCAGATGGCCAGGGAGACTTCTCAACGGGGGCTGGCCGATGGCTTGATCGTGTCTGGAGCAGCTACGGGACTTGAAACGGCCAGCTCTGACGTATCAATAGTGCGGCAATCAGTTCCCGATAGCCCGGTTCTGGTGGGAAGTGGCATTACCGAAGAAAACGCCCGGCGCGTAATGGAACTCTCTGACGGCGCAATCATCGGCACCAGCCTGAAAGAGGGCGGCGACGTCAACAACAAAGTGGATCCCGAGCGGGTGCGCCGAATGGCAGAGATCTTCGATTCCTTACGCTAGTTCAACGGGCTGCAAGTCTTCAGTTTAAGACTTCCGTTTGACTTCCACCCCAGCTTCTTTCTCCAGTAAGCGCAGCACACCTGGCATATCCAGACCGCCGAACCCAGCTTCTTCAGCCTGGGTGAAGAGCTTGTAGGCCACATCTCCAGCGGGAGTCGGCGTGTCGATGCTGCGGGCCAGCTCTTGTATCAGCCCCAAGTCCTTGAGGATGGTCCGCACCGGGGCACGGGAATCCTCATAGGTCTGGTCCAGCATCACCGACGAGTTTCTGTCCAGCATGAAACTCTGCCCCCATCCGGAGCTGACCAACTCATAGACCAGCGCTGGGTCCGCCCCAGACTTGGCCCCCATCAGCATGGCTTCCGCGGCGGCCAGCGTGTGCACTCCCACCAGCAGTTGGTTGACCAGTTTGACCGTGGTGCCCGTACCAGTGGGTCCAGTATGTCTGACGGTTTGACCCATGACGTCGAATGCCGATGCAACGGTGTCGAACGCCCTCTTTGGACCGCCGGCCATGATTACCAGGGTCCCGTTTTCCGCGCGCTCTGTTCCCCCACTTATCGGGGCATCGAGGAACAACGCACCCTTGGCCTCGGCGGCTTCGGCACAGGCCTTGGACGTGCTGATACCCACGGTACTGTGGTCAACGATTATCTGGCCAGACCTGGTATTTGCGATGACTCCATCAGGGCCCAGGAATATTCCCTCTGATGTGGCGATGTCCGGTAGACAGGCCAGGATGACGTCACACTGCTGAGTGATCTCGGCGGTGGATGTTGCCGCGGTAGCTCCGGCGGCGGCAATCTCCTGCACCTTGGGTTGACTGCGATTGTGGACCATCAGGTCGTAGCCTGCATTCAGAAGGTTGTAACTCATGGGCAGTCCCATCCGCCCCAGGCCGATGAACCCTATCTTGTTGGTCATGGTGTTCCTTTGTAAAATAATCAGTCGTCTTAGACTATTAACTCTTCGATTGAGTGGTCGGTAGGTTCCAACTACGCCATCAACTCTTCGATGGCCCGGTTGATGTCAGCAGGGCGTTCTGCCATGGGGAAGTGACCGGCCTGATCCAGTTTGATGTACCTGGATCCTGGGACAGCCTCGTGAATCTCCAACTCGTACTCGGCGGGCTTGCCCGGGTCATCCACCCCACGAACCAAGACCAGCGGCGCCTTCAACTCTGAGATTCGGTCCCGCACATCGAAGTTGTCGATTGTCACCAGGTCGTTGTATTGGGAGATGGGACCAACCGTACGGTGGCACTCGATGAGCTGCTCCCGAAGACCTTCTGCGATAAACATCATGGAGTGGCGCATGGCGTCCAACCACTCTTCATGTACATTTTCGTCCTTGGCAGCGTTCAGCCGGAATTCCAAACTGCCCGGAGCGCGAACCTTGGGCCGCATGGCGATGGTCATCAACAGCAAGCCAGCCATTTCGTTGGGATAGTCCAGCGCGTACTGCAACGCGACACAAGCTCCCAAGGTAAACCCGGAAAGGACCAAATCCGAGGTGTGTCCCTGTCGGTGCAACCAGTCGTGGAGCCACACGGTGTATTCTTCCACCGTGTCCAGGGAGTCGCCATCCGGGTGACCAGGCAGGTCAGGGGTGTGGCAATCCGGAAAATGTTCTTTTTGGTATTTGAAGCCCGCGGAGCAACTGCCTGCTCCCGGTCCGTGGATAAAGATCAATTGCGACATGGGTTTACCCCCTTGAATCAGTGATTAGACTATCGGCCATCTGGGCGGGAACGACAGGCCGATCCGGGCCAGCATATCCTCGCCGATGCCCTGGACCTTCTGAATCAGTTCCCATTCATTGACGAACAACGGTTTGTGATCTTCCACAACTATCTTTCCGTCCACCATCACGGTGTGGACGCTTCTACCGTCGGCGTTGTAGACCAGATTGTTCACTGGATTAAACAAGGTCTGCCACTCGGCGCTCCGAGTATCATATAGGACCAGATCAGCCTTCTTCCCCGCTTCCAATGAGCCCACCTCATCGGCCAGGCCCAGTGCCTCTGCCCCCTGGATAGTCGCCATCTCAAGGGCGGTCTCGGCAGGGATGGTCTTCGAGTCCTGGCGGGCGTCTTTGTACAAGACGGCAATCAGATACATGGCGCGGTTGGTCTCAAGCAGGTTGGAATTGTTTCCGGCGTCCGTGCCCAGCCCCACGGCCATGCCAGCGTCCAGCATCTCCGGTAGCAGACCGGTGTGGGTCATACCTGCGCCGCCCTTGATCGCCGCCGTTGGCACAACCACGGCCCTTGTGCCGTTGCGGCCTAGAACTTCAACCTCGCTTTCATCCTGACCCAGCATATGAGCCAGGGTTACGTTTTCACCGAGAACGCCAATCTTCTCCAGGTATTGAGAAGGCCTCATGCCCGTCTCTTTGACGTTGGTCTCAACGTAGTTTTGGCCGTTGTTGTAGTGCAGCGTCATGTTCGTGCCGTAATGGTCGGCTAAACGCTTGCAGCTCTGAAGCAGTTCATCGGTGCACATATTGGGGGCGAAGGGCATGGCCCAAGCGCTGACCCGACCGTCGAGCTGGCCGTCAAATTCCTTGATTCTCTGCTCAACGATCTCAACAGCGTCAGCAGTGGTGGAGACAGGGAGACCTAGTGGGTTTGGTTTGTCGGTCACATGAATGCCGGTGATTATCCGGCAACCGGTCTGGCGATAAGCGTCCAAGCAGCGGTCAATATACTTGGTGCTTCCTGGATCCATGAACGTGGTGGTCCCGTATTTCAAGAGTTCGGTGATGGCCAGAAGGCTGGTGTGGTATTCCTCTTCCTCAGTCATTATCGCCTGAAGCTTGAACACGTTGGGCAGATAGGCTGAGCCTAGGTCGTCGGGGAATATGCCCCTGGTGGCGTGGGCGTAGCTGATATGCATGTGCCCGTTGCAGAACCCCGGAGTGATGACCATATCCGTGGTATCTATCACCCGGTCCGCCTGGACTTGAGCCAGTTCCTCGGCCTTGCCAACCTGGATGATTCGTTGACCTTGGACGACCACTGATCCGTTGGCTATGATTCGGCGCTGGGGGTCCATGGTGATGATGTATCGAGCGCCTTCGAATTTCACTGTGGCGTCTGGCATTATCTCTTCCCATACGTTGGCAATCGCGAGAGTCAGGATGGGGTATTATACCGTGCGCACCCAAGGGAAAACTCCAGCACCTATCCAGTCATGCTAATGAGAACGTATGAACACATCCGACCTACCCTTTTTAAACATCTCAGAGTTATCCGCACTTTTGTCCAGCAGGGAGGTCTCCCCGGTGGAGGCAACCACGGCCTATCTTGAGCGTATCGAGTCGTTGGACGGCAAGCTCCATACCTACGTGACGGTAACAGCAGACAAAGCTCTGGAAGCGGCTAAGATTGCCGAACAGGAGATAGTCCGGGGCGATTACCGGGGGGCGATGCACGGTGTGCCTGTGGCGGTAAAGGATCAGATACAGACCGAGGGAATCCTGACCACCTGCGGGTCTCCAGTCTTCGGCGATAATGTCCCAACCGAAGACGCCACGGTCATAAAGAAGCTGAAAGCGGCCGGGGCAGTGCTTTTGGGCAAGCTGAACATGACCGAATTTGCGACCACGGCTCTGTCTCATCAGTTTGACCCGCCGCGGAACCCATGGGATCTCGAGCGGTCAACCGGCGGTTCCAGCAGCGGCTCAGGAGCGGCCACAGCGGCCTTTCTCTGCGCTTCCGCCCTCGGAGAAGACACAGGCGGTTCGGTGCGTTTACCGGCGGCCTGGTGCGGCCTAGCGGGTATCCGCCCCACTTGGGGCCGTGTCAGCCGGTACGGAGTGATGCCGGGCGTACGATCCATGGACACGGTCGGCCCTTTGGCAAGGACGGTGACCGACTGCGCAATGACCCTAGGAGCCATCGCAGGCCACGACCCAAATGACAAGATAACCAGCACCGAACCTGTGCCTGATTACCTGGCCGCTTTGACCGGGGATGTCAAAGGTCTGCGCATAGGCATAGTCAAAGAGATGCTCTACACCGACGTGGTTGAAGACGAGATACGCCAGTCAGTTCTGAAATCAGTGGACACCCTGCGGAGTATTGGGGCTGATGTGGAGGAACTTTCGATTCCGTTGGCCGCCAGCGCAGGAGCGATAAACGGGGCCATACGTATCGAAGCCCCAACCACCTACCAGGATCTGCTCCGCGACCGCCCAGAAGCAATCGCTCACGACAACCGCATCGGGTACCTGGTGGGATCAATAATGCCAGCCAAGGTCCTGTACAAAGCCCTTCGCCTACGGTCGTTGCTACGTAGCCAGGTGCTAGCGGCATTGGACGAGGTCGACATCCTGCTCACACCGAGCAACGGCGTTGCCGCCCAGTTACTTGAGCCAGACCTAATTATCGACGGCAGGGACAAGGTCAGCCGTACACCGTGGCTGCTGGCCACTGCCTTCAGCCTGGCAAATGTCCCGGCAATGAGCGTTCCCTGCGGGTTTACCGCAAACGGTCTACCCATCGGCCTGCAATTGGCCGGAAGACCCTTGGACGAAAGCACTGTCCTCCGCGTTGGCCATGCTTACGAGCAGGCGACGGAATGTCATCTCCGCAGGCCCAACATCTAGTGAACCTATAAATATCTCTTCTGGCAGCGGATTGCCCTTTTTCGGACATTGTGAGAGATTTGATTTGTGCTGAATAACTTTGATGTAAAAGCGTCGTTACAGGGCCTGGTGGTCATCAGTGATGACCGATTGCCCGTGCGGAGAATCCCCCTCAGGGAAAAGCCGCTGAAACGCTACCTACTTCCCTACCGTGGATTGTTGGGCCTGTTGCTGATATGCATCTCCTGGCCCATCTCTTGGGCAGAGAGCGGAACGGGCCTTCAGTACACCTTCTTCCCACTGTGGCTGGGATTCATTCTGTCCGTAGACGGCCTGGTCCTCCGACGGACCGGAACTTCGCTCATCGTCCGCAGCCCCAAGATCATGGCAGCGATGTTCATCCTTGCCGTCCCATATTGGTGGATGTTCGAAGCGATCAATCAGTTAACGCAAAACTGGGTCTATATCGGTTCTAATCCGGAAACTAATTTCTTCTCTTTGATCCAGACTTCCCTAGCATTCTCGGTGGTGATCCCTGCGATATTTGAGGGTTCAGAACTGGTCGGATCGTTCAGTTTCGTCAAGCGTTTTTCCCGTCTGCCGTCTTTGGCTTTAGACCGCCGGCATGTCGCGATGATCGGGGTACTCGGTGTGTTGTCCTTGGCCGCTCTGCTCCTTTGGCCAAAATACCTGTTCCCGGTAACATGGCTCAGCTTGTTCTTCATCTTTGACCCCATCAACTACCTCACTGGAAGGCCCAGCATCACGGCCAATGTGAGACATGGTGATTGGCAGTTGGTCGTCGCCTTTGCCATTGGCGCACTGGTCTGTGGGTTCTTTTGGGAGATGTGGAACTACCAGGCCACAGTCAGCTGGGAATACAATATCGGCTTCTTTGATTTCGCCCGAATCTTCCACATGCCTCTATTGGGCTACGGTGGCTACCTGCCCTTTGGACTAGAGACCTATGCCATGTTCCACTTCGTGGTCGGGCTGATGGGATGGTCTCGTTACGCCGAGGTGCCGTTGCGAGACGTTGAGCTAGCCGCCGACTAGGCTCCTCCCCTCCTCAGCCCACTCTCTATTCACCAGCCACAGCCACTTGCTTGTACCCGTGCCTGTCCCGGTGTATCCTTGCCCCAACGAATCGAGCCCTGCCACTTGATTCAACCCGATAAATCATTGCCTAAAATTTCCTAAAAAGGAGATCCACCTATGAAGTTTGGAATCTTCACCATTGTTCCTTGGCACGAAAGCAAAGGACAGCAGCAATCTCTTGACGAGTGCATGGAACAGATCGAACTGGCTGACCAACTGGGCGTCGACGAAGTCTGGCTGGGTGAGCACCGTTTCTCTCGACACGGGCTCTTGTCGGGTATCTGGTCTTTCGCCGGCATGGTCGCCGGTCGCACCAAGAACGTCCGCATCGGCACCGCCGTGATCGTGCTGCCGCTGCACAATCCGATCCTAATCGCCGAAGAAGCTGCAATGCTTGATGTAATCAGCGGTGGACGCCTCAATCTCGGCATCGGCTCCGGTTACCAGCGTCAGGAATTTGACGGCCTGGGCATCGACATCAACACCAGCCGTGAGCGGTTCTACGAGGCTGTGGATGTCATGAAGAAGGCCTGGACCGAAGAGACCCTCACGTATAAAGGCAAATTCACCGACGTCGAAGACCTCTGGGTATTGCCCAAGCCTTTGCAGCATCCAATTCCTCCGCTGTTCCAGGCTGTGAGCACATCCCCAGCCAGCATCGACTTTGCCGCCAAGAACAACATCCAGGTGATTGCCGGTGGACCCACCGACATCCTGGGCCAGGCCCCTCAAGTGATCAAAGCCTGGCGCGATAAGATGGACGAGTATGGCAATCCCCACGCACATCTGGACCCGCCCATGTCAAAGGGTATCTACGTTGCGCCCTCTCAGGAAGAAGCAGAGCGCGATGCAGCGGATTTGCAGAACTTCTCATCCCGCATCCTCAATTCCGAGGGAACCAACGGTTCCATTGGAATGCCGACCGACCGGGACGGAAACGTCCCTCCAGGATACGAGCACTGGGCCGGCCGGCAGAGCGACCGAGACCGCCGTGACGACCCGGGCCACGCTGGTCTTCCGCCGCTGGTGGGAACGCCAGAGGTGGTCATCGAGCGCCTCAAGGCCACCCAGGCGGCCGGTATCAACCACGTGTTCGGTAACTTCGGGTTCCCTGGCCTGCCCCACGAGAAGGTCTTGCGGTCCATCGAAATGTTCGCCAAAGAGGTCATGCCTGAGTTCCAAGGAGCTCCAGTAGCCTAATAACAGGCACAAAACTAGCACAAACGAAAAGGGGCGCGGCTGATCAGCCGCGCCCCTTTTCGTTTAAAATTAGAGGTAACCGCCTGTCTAATCCTACTGAATCAGTTTACTCTGACTATCCCGAATAGTAATATCACGTCGACATATATTCAACGGCATACATCTTCGGAAGCAGGACGACAATACGAGTTCTCAACAAGTACTTTTCCGGTATCAGAATGACCGGAGAAACTGGGGGAAATTCAGTGACGAGGTTGGAGGCGAACCTGTTTCTGGCCGTCTGCAGGTAATCGCGCGATTCGGATTCCCTATAACGGCGGAACTATTCTGCTAAGTATCTATCCAGTCTTCAGACCTAAGCATGTCCCGGGCTCTTCCGACATCCCGGTATACCACACAAACATCATTGCTAAAATCCAGCGCGCCGAGTTTCGCTTCAAGCTCCGTCGTAAAAGAATCTTAGATCGAAAAGTCTTGAGTGTTAACCTAAATGATTTGTTTGGAAAGGATGAAAATATAAAAACAGGGTATTCTGACATCGATTCACGATGCATAGTGGATTCGAATGACCCGGTCAAGCTCTCGAAACTGATTGCTAGCGGACAGCTCAAACAATTATTGGTCGACTGCTCCAGAGTTTCCTTATCAGTTAATGATTCGTTCCTTTATTTTGACAACCCAGAATCTGGGGTAATCAGCGACATCGCTCAGATCCGCTCCGTACTGAATTTGTTCAAATGTACTTTTGATAGGCTAAGGGAAATTTAATCAGCGTCTCTCGCAATAAGTTCTCCAAATCAGGGAACGACAGGCGGCTAATCCACGGGTCCGCCCAGTGGTGTGGTGGGGCTTTCGCTGGTTAAGAATTTGCCGTATCCGGGTTTCTGCTCCAACTGGCCGTCGTTCAACAGCACCTGGCCTCTAAGTAACGTCATCCAGGGCCTGCCTGTGACTTTCCAGCCCTCGAATAGACTGTAACCAGCGGTACTGAGATGGTCACCAGCAGTCACCACTCGGTCCACTCCAGGGTCGAGGATCAGCAGGTCGGCGTCTGAACCGGCCTGGATGGTCCCCTTCCTGGGGTACAGACCAAAGATTCGGGCTGGGTTCTCGGACATTACTCGGGCCAGCCACCAGATGGGGAATCTCCGCTTGACCACGCCTTCGCTATACATCAACGGGGCCACGGTCTCGATTCCCGGGGAACCGAACGGCACCGATGCGCCGTCTGGGGTCACAAAGATGTTGTCCCAGCCGGGCTTCTTGAGTTCTTCAGGATGGGGTGAATGGTCGCTGCCGACCAATGAGATCTGCCCCTGTCTCAGGCCGTCCCACAGCGCGTCTTGGTCTGGGCCGTACTCGGGCCTTAGAGGCGGGCCGATCTTGGCCATGGGGCCGAATTTGGCCATTTCAGCATCGGACAGAAGCAGATATTGGGGGCAAGTCTCGGTCCAGATCTTCTGACCCTGGGCCTGGGCTTGCTTGATCCGTTCTAGGCCAAGTTGGGTGCTCAGATGCACCACGTAGGTCGGGCAATCGGTAGCAGCCCCCATCTTGATGGCCCGGTTGATTGCCTCTTCTTCTGCCCAATCGGGGCAGGCAGTGGGGAAATCTTCGGGATGAGTGTGTCCATCGGCAATCAGCTTGTTTTCC
>CAYVIG010000017.1:0-19765 GCA_964451445.1 uncultured Dehalococcoidia bacterium | reverse complement strand
CAAGCACTCTGTAACGTTGGTTCCGATTCAGCTGATTGAATCCGGCACGTTCGACCCCGGTTGCAATCGGGTCACCCAGGCTCAGACACTGCTGATTTTCTTGACTCCACATAGGTCGCACTCTACACTGATATAGACACACATAGGTGAGCCTGCAATGGGCCACCGGGACGTATTACTGCATGCAGAGCAACCCAAACCACGGATTAGACGTGGCCCTATTCATCGACTGGGAAAACTTCAAAATTAGCCTGGCCGTCGGTAACCGGACCCCCAACGTTTCCGCTCTTAAAGAAGAAGTGTCCAACCACGGTCGCGTAGTGATCGCCAAGGCCTACGCTGACTGGGTGACAAGAGCTCCTGAACTACGGGGTGCCAGCCAATTTTTGAACGACCCTCCCTCCCTTTACGCCGCCGGCATCGAACCGGTCTTCGTACCCACCAGAGCACCTTCTCCCGGCGCAATGAATGCCAATGGCATGCGCACCGGCCGCATCAAGAACAGCGTCGACGTCAAGATGACCGCCGACTGTATCGAAGTAGCTCACACCTACCCAAACATCAGCACCTACGTGTTGGTGTCCGGAGATTCAGACTTCATCCACGTGGTCAACGCCCTGAGGACCATGGGTAAACACGTGGTGGTTGTCGGTGTCTCATGGAGCACCTCCCGCCGCCTGGCCGACCAGGTGGACGGACTGGTGTTGTATGACGTCGATGTCGACCCGCTAGTTTCCGCTGAGCCCGTTGCTGCGGCAGCGCCAGCCGCAGAAGCAGCGCCGGTCAGCGCCTCCGGTGGAGACCTGCAAGACATCATCCGCGCAATCGAAGGAATCATTAGCGACGAGCGTAAAGCCGGCGGAAACCCGTTGCTAACCTCCATAAAGCAACGCCTGGTGCGCCGCTTCCCAGAATTCGACGAAAAGAAACTGGGCTACACAGGCTTCAAACGCCTGATGGCCCGGGTCGCACAAAACGGGAATATCCGGTTGATCACAGCCGGTCTGGTGGACTGGGCCATCATGTCCGATGAGGACATCCCAGAGGGAGCCACAGAGGCAACATTCTCCGGTTCTAGTTCCAGCTCAGGCCCAGGCAGCAGACAGGGCCGGCGCCGTGGTCGCCTTCCCCGCTCCCGCCAGCAACAACAGGAAGAGCAACCTGCTCCGGAACCGATCAGTGCTGAGATCGAAGAATCGGCGGTGGTTGAAGACACCGAGGCCGACTACCAGCCTGGCTTGGGATCCGTGGCGGATTCAATCTCAGAAGAAGAGGCCAACCCAACCTACCAATCGAATGGTTGGCGGGACCGATCCGAAGAATCAGAGCCTTCGTATCAATACAGCAACGACCAGTACGATAATGACCAATCCACTAACGATGATTATGCCGAAGAGCCTGCTGAGCCGGTCTCAGCCTTTGCCGGCAACCAGGAATTAGCCCAGGCTCTGCAGGAAGCGATCGACAATCTGGACATGCCCAAAGAGCCGGACGACGGGTTATTGGCCGACCGGGTCTCGGACCTGATCTTCATGGCCAATACCCTAGAGCACCAAGAAGGAATCAGCCATGTGGCCTTCAACTTCCTAGTCTCGGAGATCTGCAATGCCCTTGGGCAGGGACTGGAAGCCGGACACGCAGACATCACCCAACGTTGGTCCCAGGCCAGTTCTCGCACCTACGTCAGCAAGATGCTAAGGAACCTCAGCGACGGTGAATTCTTCCTGAAGGGAAACCATTCCTGGCGGGATGAGACCTCTGGTCAGAACCGACGCCGCCGCACCTTCAACCTGAACCACGAACACCCGTTGGTACAACAGGCTATTGCGATCCGATCCGGCAGTACCGTTGAGCCCGCCGTTCCGGAAAAATCGTATTCGTCCAACGATGATGATCAACCCCCGGGTAACTCGGACTACGCCAGCGATTTCGCCAGGTCGGTGGCCGCTGATTACGCCGACCCCAAAGCGAACGACGATGACGAGGACGACGGCATTCAGCCAGGGAATGAGAGTCTACCGACATACCTGGACGAGGAAGACGAAGACTATGAATTGGGTAAGTCCGCGGCTGAAGCCCGGGCCGAAACCGGATTCATGTCCAGGCTCTTCCGACCCCGACGCAATTAACTTGAAATAACCAGTCAGGATCGACTAATCCAAAAGCGCCTTCAGATCTGAAGGCGCTTTTGGATTGAGATAATGCAGTTCATCAGAAATCCAGGATCAACGTGGACCAGCCGAAATCCCTAGCCCCCAAACCCTGTGCTGTGTAGGGATGGTAGTACTCCCTGAAGCCGGACTTCTCGATGCACTCGTGGCTCTTGGCCGCGATGCTATCGGCCAGTTCCGTGTAGCCGTGGTTCCGCAGGGCATGGGACAAGAACCAGTTGGTATTGATCCAGGACGGCCCGCGCCAGATGAATCCCCGTGGATTACCCGGCATAAATCTAGGGTCGGACGCAGGAACTGACGGCAGCGGATAGGGTGTCCAAAAATGGTCGGGGGAAGACAACCAGTCGTTGACCAGTCGCTCCACCATAGGCCTGGGGAGGTCGTCCAGGATCAGGGGCATGAGCGAACTGATGGTCACAACACGGACCGGTTTTTCAGCAACACCGGATAGGTCAAAGAAAGCCCCTGCCTCTTCATCCCAGCACTTCTCGATCAAGGCATCACGAGTGCGGTCTGCCTCGCGGTTGAACTCCGCAGCGTTCGGAGAATCACCCAGCAGCCTGGCCAGAGAACGCATCCCCATCACGTAAATGGAATTCACCAGCACATCTTCAAAGTGAAACAGGTCCGCAGCCAGTATCTTTTGGTCGTCACCTCGTAACGGCTCGTAGGCTTGATAGACCTTCCGCAGAGCGGCGATAAACCCCTGGTTGGACAATTCAGTCAGCCCCAGACATTCGTCGTACTTTGGCGAGCAGTCCGTTCCTGCTTCTTCGGGTTGTATCACCGCGATCAGGCCGTCATCGTCTGGATCCCGAGTGTTCTTGAGCCAACGGTAGAAATTGACCAGCACCGGCAATGCTGCAGTCCTGAATTCCTCGTCGCCCGTGGCCAGGTACACCCGCTCGACGGCGTAGGCGATAATCGGCGGCTGTATGGTGGAGCTGTAATGAGAATCGGTCTGGCCGACTATGTTCCGGCTTAGGAAATCCGGCTGTTTCTCCATCTCCCAGAAGATGATGTGGGGCATGAATCCGTTGGGCAACGCCCCACTCATCAGCGTTCGGAGTTCAGCCTTGGCCTGCTCAGGGTCAAGATGAATCAGGGCGATGGCATGGAAGCAGGAGTCCCAAAACCACTGGAAAGGGTACCCCGTAAGCGAAGGGCAAACAAAACTGTATTCCTGCCCATTCCAATCGGCCACACCCTGGCGTAGGTTGGTCAGCAGGATCTGACGTGCGCCCTGTTCCAGTGCCTCTCGGTCCACTATCGTTCCTCGTCAGTCAGAAGCCAGTAGTTGGGGAAATCAGACCGCGGTCTTGGAGTGGAGGTACAGCTCCAGATACTTCTCGGCTACCGCCGGCCAGGCGAACTCGGTGAGGGCATAGCGTTGCGCCTGCATCCCCTGTTCCCAACGGGCCTGGTCATCGTTGATCATCTGGACCAACCCATTCACGGCGGCTCCTTCGTCAAACTTGGGGACAACGACGGCGCCCTGTAACAAAACCTCGCGGTTGGCTCCAACATCATGGGTCAATATTGGCGTGCCGTGGGCCATCGCTTCCAGATAGACCAGGCCAAAGGCTTCGTAACGCGAGAAAAGAGCAAATATGTCGGCCTCGGCGTACCATTCGGCCAGTTCGCTGTCCGAGACCTCCCCAGTGACAACCACCTCATCGCCAAGTCCGGTCTGAGAGAGCACGTCCCTGATTTCAGCGGTGCCCCCTTCATCCCGACCCACCAACACCAGGCGTACCGGGCGGTTGAACTGGGAGCGTGCTTTCAAGTACGTATCAAGGAGCCACCGCTGGCCTTTGTGACTGCCGACCCGGCCAACACACAAGACCGTCAAAGGTCCGTCATGTTCTGAATGGTGGAGCGCGTGCTCGCCTTCTGATTCAGCTTTTTCGTCGATGGAAGTTCCCCAGCCAATGACCCCCAGCTTGTCTTTGGGAGCTAGATAGGCCCGGTGGACACCTTCTGCCTCCCCGCTGGTCAGAGCCACAACTTGGTCTGCAATGTGACACAAGAACGCGTTGATTGGCTTCAACCACCACTTGCTGGGCGGCAGAGTGTGGTACGACGGCGTAAACACGAACTTTGCCTTGCCCCGGTACCAGAACCACGCCCAGAGATGCCCCCAGAACCAACCGTCACCCACAAAATGAATGACGTCGGGCTTGAATTCGTCCAAGTACCTCTTCAGTTTTGAAGGCGAGAACCAGACCAGCGGCACTGAGTGAAATGGCAGAGACCGACTGGGAAATCCCGATAGCCGGTAGATCGCGATGCCCTCGTCGGTGATCTCCTCGTCTTCCCAAGCCGGTTGGGGACGCCGGGGGAACGAGTACTTGGTGGTGAGCACACCTACAGCCTCGACGGAATCCGACTGCTGCATCTGGAACGATAGCTGTTCTATCGCCCTCTCGATTCCGCCCAGATACGGCCGGAAATACGGGGTCAGAAACAGCACCCTTAGCGGCTGTTTATCCACTGGCTAACTCGAGGCCGTTATTCCAAACGTCGCTTATCTGTGAGACCGGAAGATCAACCTGACTCTCAATTTTGAAGCGTTCACCGCCCGTGGTTCCAAGTCTGACTATGGGCACATCCAGGCCCGAAGTCAAATTCACCAAGGCGTCCCATGCACTTTCTGGCAGGCTGACGACTATCCGGGACTGCCGTTCGCCGAACAGAGTCACGTCCCAGCGGACATCTATGGGGAAATCGCCGGTGAACCCTAACCTTCCCTGGATAGAACACTCAGCAAGCGCTACAGCCAGGCCGCCTTCGGAACAATCATGGGCCGAAGATATGATTCCCCGCTCTATCCCGTCGCGGCAGACCTGCTGAACCCGTTTTTCCAGGTCAATATCTATTGATGGGCTTCCTGCCACCTGTCCATGAACCCATTGCAGGTACTCACTGCCAGCCAGGTCACTAGCGTCTACTCCAATTGTGTCTGCACCCAGCAAGCCTACCACCATGCCCTCAGCAGCAAAGGCAGACCCAGTTGCCTTGGATACGTCTTCCATCAAACCCAGGCCGCCCAGGATGGGGGTTGGGTAGATCGCCTGACCTCGTGACTCGTTGTACAGGCTCACGTTGCCGCTAACCACCGGAACTTCCAGCACGCGGCAGGCCTCTGCAATCCCCAGAATGCATTGCTCAAGCTGGTGGTATATATCGGGACGCTCTGGACTGCCAAAGTTAAGGCAATCGGTAATGGCCAGAGGAAGCCCGCCGGAACAACTCAGATTACGGCAGACCTCGGCTACGACGATCAGGCCGCCCTGGTACGGATCCAACTGGCAGAAGCGGCCATTGCCATCAATGGTCACCGATATCGCCTTGTCGGTGCCCTTCACCCGCAGCACAGCGGCATCGCTGCCCGGGCCAACCACGGTGTTCGTCTGAACCTGGTGATCATATTGCCGATAGACACCTTTCTTATTGGCGATGTTAGGCGAGGCCAACAGGCGTAGCAACGTCGCTTCGGGTCCATCTGAAGGCAGCGGAACCGAATCTAGCTCCAGTATTTGCCGCCGGATATCTTCTACCGACGGTTTACCTTCCAAACGGTATTGGGGCGCTTCGGACAGCGGGCCGATGGGCAGGTCTGCGACCAGATTGGCTCCAATAGAGATCTGAGCTATCTGATCTGCGATCACATAGCCGATCTCATGGCAGGTCACGTCCCATTTCTCCATAACCGCCTTGATCGCCGGTACGTTCTCAGGCGCTACCACCAACAGCATGCGTTCTTGGGACTCTGAAAGCATCACCTCGTAGGGACTCATGCCCTGTTCCCGTTGGTGCACCTGGGCCAGGTCAAGGCGGATACCTCGACCGCCGCTCGCCGCAGATTCGATGGCGGCGCTGGTCAGACCTGCTGCTCCCAAGTCCTGGATCGCATTCACCAGGCCGGTATCCAACGCTTCCAAGCAGGCTTCAATCAAGACTTTTTCCAAGAACGGATTGCCCACCTGAACGGTTGGACGAAGTTCAACCTCTTCCTCAAAGGTGCGAGACGCCAACCCGGACGCGCCATGGATGCCGTCGCGCCCCGTCCCAGCGCCAACCAAAAGCATGACGTTATCGACTTCACTGGAAGCAGCGGTAGCTATCTTGTCCGCCGCTACAAGACCGACACACATGGCGTTTACCAGGGGGTTGCCCGAATACGACTCATCAAAGCAGATCTCACCCGCAATGTCGGGCACGCCTATGCAGTTGCCATACCAGGAGATACCACCGACAACCCCGTGAAATAGGTGCCTGTTTTGCGGATCATCCAGGGGGCCGAAGCGCAGGGAGTTGAGAAGTGCTATGGGACGTGCTCCCATAGCCAAGATGTCTCTGACGATGCCACCCACGCCGGTGGCCGCACCCTGCAGCGGCTCCACAGCGGAGGGATGGTTGTGGGACTCGACCTTGAACACCACGGCCATGCCGTCACCGATATCCACTGCGCCGGCATTCTCTGCGCCGGTTCGGGATAGCACCCGATTGGGCTTGAGTGCTGCGTCATCTTGAGCAAATAGACGCAGCAATGGCCTGGAATGTTTGTAACCACAGTGCTCACTCCAGAGCGCCCCAAACATGCCCAACTCGACGGGGTTCGGCTCCCGGTCCAAACGCTCCACGATCAGGTCATACTCGGCCCGCGAGAGCGCAATCTCATCCAGTTGTTCTTGGGTCACCATCATCTATTTCAACCTTCCACTGAACCCTCAAGTAAACACTTAGGCAGGCCGCCTGGTTTATTCCTATATCCCAATGATGTATACACCGGTCACGCCGATTCGTCGATAGTTTGACCAGCCTCAAAATCTTCGGCTTGAATCGACACCGGGTTCTCAGCAACATTCCCATCTTGGTCTGAGGGCCAAATCTGGCCCTTGGCAATGTAATTGTAGTTGGCCTCAGCGCCAAAAAAGTCGTTCACCTGCTCAAGGTCTGTTGTAGTTATCAACACCTGTTCGTAACGTGTGGCTTTCTCAAGCAGCCGGTGACGTCTGGAACTGTCCATCTCGGAAAAAGCATCGTCGAACAGCACCACCGGCCCCTCACCGCGCACCGATGACAGGAATTCCGCCTCGGCCAACCGAAGCGTGAGCGCCAGTGTGCGGGCCTGACCTCTGGATGCGAAAACACCCATGTCTGCGCCATCGATCATCAGATTGAAGTCATCACGGTGCGGCCCTACCGCGGTGACCGGCCTGGCCCGTTCCCTATGGAGTGCAGCAGCCAAAGCTTCTCTGAAATTATTCTCTGTTTCAGAAACGTCGCCTCCTAGCAGTACACTTGGCCGGTATTCGACTTCCAGATTCTCGTCTGGCCCGCTGAGGTCCTCATGGTGCCTCATGGAGGCGGGGGTGAGTTCGCGCATCGCCACATGACGACGCCAGGTGATCCAGGCACCTTCACGCACCAATTCATCGTCCCAAAAAGTCATTTCATCGGACTGGGCCTGGCCATCACGGAGCAATCGGAGCAGTTGGTTCCGTTGCCGGACGACCTTCTGATAACGTTGCAATCCTTTCAGATACAGCGGGTCTGCTTGGGAGAGCAAGATATCCAAGAACCGCCTGCGTCCCGACGGTGCTCCCTGGACCAATTCGATATCGTCGGCGCTGAATAGCACAGCATTCACTTGGCCTATCAGTTCTCCGGCGGTGCGTTTTATCCGGTTGACCCGTATCTCTTTCCTGACGTTGTAGCCCAGGCCTGCCGTTTCCTGGTTGGAACGGTGGGTTGGCTGATACCCGACGATTACTCTAAAGCGCTGCCCGTTTTTTTCAACGGTCCCGTCCACCAAAGCCTGTTCACCGGCGTTGGCCGCTTGAAAGCTAACGACTTCGCGCTCGTTTTCCGCGCGAAATGACCGAGCAATACAAAGCAGGTAGACGGCTTCCAATAACGTGGTCTTGCCCTGAGCATTAGGACCGTAATAGACAGTTACACCTCGGGATAGCCCAAGATCAAGGTGGGTCAGATTACGGAAATTGGTGAGCTGGAGACGGGAGAGGTAGGCCAACCTGTCGTGTTCCTCCCATTTTTGGAGCCGATGATTGGGGACGCTGAGTTAGCTGAAAGCTAGATTATGAGGGCTGGTCTCGCAGCAACTGAATCTGAGCGTCCAATTCGGTAGCCGCTTCCGCTTCTCCAGCGGAGAGCCGAAAACAACGGTCTATATAGAGTTTGGCCAACTGGGAACTGCGGTCCGAGTTGTTCTTGGCCACGTCCAAAAGATCAGCCACTTTATAATTCTCGGGAAGGTAGCGCGCCAGCACGGTTATCTCTGCGCCAACCTCGTCGGCGGCGGCCTGATCCGACCCATCGACGGCAAACCTCAGGCGGCCCAGCAGCTTGGACAACTCACCAAGTTTGTCCGTCTCGCTCATAAAACTGAACAGGACTTCATTCACATTGTAAGAGTCGTCCGGCTCCGGCTCGGGTTCGGGTGCAGGCTCGGGAGCAGCGGGCATCTCCAGCGTCTCTCTGAGTTCTTCGCCAATGGCCGCAACCGCGCCCTCGGCCGGGGTGCTGTCCATCGTCAATGCATCGGAACAGAGGCCGGAATAAACCAGCACCGCCTCGGTGGCCATCTCCGTCAACCTGGGCAGATCAAAGGAGAACATGCTGCCACCATAGACTAGGTCGTCCTGCCTGAGATCACTCAAACGTTCAAGTTCGGCAAAATGGCTCAGCGCTTCCGGAACCGGCGGCATGGCAAAGGCTGACAAATCGCTCAGGGGCATATTGCCCAGATGAGATGCCAGGAACGGCGGCACATACTTAGTAAGGTCCGATTTAACGGGAAGCGTGACCACATAGGTCGCATAGACCGTATCCTGCTCAGTGTCCACTCGGAAATAGAGCAGGGCATGCCCTCGGGGGGTTTGCGAATCGCCCTTGTCGAAAACCAAATCCATATCAGTCACGCCTTCAATAACAGGTGTCACGATCCATTATAGGACAAAGGTGATTTTCTCACCAAGTCCGTAGACCGGTCGTTCCGGTGCCTTCGCGTTGACTACCAAAGGCAAACTAAGTATTGTAGGAGCAGCGTGCCCAATATGAACGAACTTCGGGCAAACTTGGGCCTGGAAGGGACCGAATATGGCTGACACAGAACTGAAAGTCTTTGCCTACGATGATGTCGTGATCGGTGAAGAGTTGGGCTCCTACGATTACATCTTGACGCAGGAAATGGTCGACGCTTTCCGCAAATCCGTGGACGACCCAGAAGCATCTTTTCCCACACTGGGCGTCAAGCACGATGCCACTGCCTTCGCCATGGTCTACACTGACCCCATCGGCACGGTGAATGCGGGCAACGAGGTTGAATTCTTCAACCCACCCATCATCGGCAAGAAGATCAACGTGACCGGCCGCATAGCAGACAAGTACCTACGCCGCGACAAACCATACATAGTCATTGAAGCGACCGCCACGGACGAGGACGGTCGCCTTCTGGAAAAGCTCAGTACCTACCAGTTGAAGAAACCTGATGAATTGGGGAAAAAATGGCATCCAGAACAGAAATAGAACCAGGGCAATCCATACCTTCAGTCACCAAGGCCATCACGGAAAAATCCATTCTGGGATTTGAATCCACCGGGATTCTGAACCTGGAAAATATCCACAACAACCCGGAACTGGCTGCCAAACGCCTGGGGACCACCTACACCCTGGCGTCTGGCCGCATGTCCATTACCTTTGCCACTGAATGCCTTCGCAAGTTCTTTGGGCCAGAGGTTTTTAACCACACCGGCACCGTAAACCTGAAGTTCTTAAGGCCAGTGAAAGCCGGTGACACCATCACCGTCACTGGGGCCGTCAGTAGTTCACAAGAAACTGAAGAAGGTACCAGGGTCTCCATTGACCTATTCTGCGATAACCAGGACGGCAACCGCACCGCCATCGGTGTCGGCACAGCAGTCATCAAGTAACGGCCTCCGCGTCCCGTTACACGCACCAACAATACTGGAGGACCAAATGGCAGGCTCAGAACACGGCAAAGTCGAAGCTGAAATAGTCTATTGTGTAGCTTGAGGCTACTTCCCCGTCGCCACGTGGTTGGCGAACGAATTCTTCAAATCAGATGCTCCCGGAGACGTGGCCATCACCATGACCCCGTCAGACAAGGGCCGCCTGGAAGTGTTCCTAGACGGAGATAAGATCTTCGACCGCAAGGAAGCAGGGGCCTTCCCGGACTTGAGCAAAGTGAATGAACTAAAGATGGCCATCGCCGAGAAACTATTCGATCTAGAAGACGCCTAACCCGCCCTTCCGACTCGATGACCCGGACTACGCAGCCTGGGAGCAGATCCTGGGCTGTATTTTTGTGAACCACAGGTTCAATAAACGGAGTACAACGAATTGGCTAACGCAGAACACGTAAAACTAGCCTCCAGCGGCCCAGACGCCCTGGACAACTGGCGCGAGATTAACCCAGACACACAGCTTGATCTCGAAGGAGCCGACCTCAGCGGCGTTAATCTGGCCGGTACCAAGATCCACGAAGCAAACCTCAAGGGCGCAAACCTGACCAAAGCCCGACTCAGCAAGGCAAACCTGGCAGGGTCCGACCTCACCGGCGCAGATCTCTCCGAAGCCGACTTTGGCCAGGCAGGTATGGCCGGAGTCAATCTGACCGGCGCCACAGTCAACAATGTGAACTTCTTCTGGACAGACATGAAGGGCGCAAACCTCAAAGGAGCAGTGGTCAAAGGTTGTCGGATGAACCGGGTCAACTTAATCGGCGCGAACCTGACCGACGCTGATTTCAGCCAGTCCAACATGATCGAGGCCGACCTCAGAAACACAAACATGACCAACACCCGCTTCCAGTCGTCTATGATGAATGGAGCCGATCTGAGCCGGGCCAACATGGTGGGCGCTGACTTCAACCTGGCCATGATTCGGGACTCCATGTGGATCGCCACGGACGTTCGCGGAGCCAGCTTCAAGCAGACCAGCCTGCACCGATCAGACTTCAATCTGGCCAAGTGGGACGACACCACCACCTTCCCAGACAACTTCGACCCCGAGGACACCGGCCCCAAGGACGTTAACGAGTAGTATCAGCTGACCCTTTCTTACAGGGTCGCTATGCTAAGATTATTCATCTAGAAAAACCCAGTTGTTAAACCTATAGGAGACTCCGTGGCCGTCCTTCAAATAGTGGGAAATCAGCCAGGCGCCGGCAAGACCAGCCTGGCAGCGGCATTGCTAATCAAGGCCAACGCCGCCGGCAAGAAGGCTGTCTACTATAAGCCGTTCTCCCATGCATCGGGCACTGACCCCGATGTGGAGTTCGTCGGGGGTCTGTTAGCGTCAATGGGCGACCCAGACGTCCCTGCTTCTGCAGCTACCGGCGACATGCGCAGCGCCCAGGCGGCAATGGCCAAACTGGACTCTGAAGCTGATATCGTTGTCGTTGAAGGGTCAAGCACTGCCACGCCCCTAGACCTCGACAGCAAGGTCATCCTGGTCCACCAGTACTCCCAGCAATCCTCAGCAACTGACTCCATCTCCGCTGCTGGTACTAATCTCGCTGGGATCGTGGTCAATGCAACTCCCATCCACCGCCGCGATGAAGTTACCCGAGAACTGTTTGGTCAATCAGTGCCAGTCGCCGTGATTCCAGAGAGCCGGGGCATGCTGGCGATTACCGTGGAACAACTGGCGAATCACCTGGGCGGTCAATGGGTTTTGGATCCCATTAACATTGACGCCCCAGTGGAACGCTTCATGATCGGCGGCAACATCCTGGACGAAGGCCCCACCTATTTCGCCCGTTACGCCAACCAGGCCGTGATTACACGAGTGGAACGCCCAGACATCCAGATGGCCTCCATGGGCGACAAGACCTGCTGCCTAGTTCTCACCGGCCCCGGCGAGCCCACCGAGTACATCAAAGCAGAAGCCCTGAAACGGGAGGTGCCTCTGATCCAGGTGCGCACCAACACCATGGACACTGTCGAGGCCCTGGCCGGCCTGCTGGATCAGACCGATGCCCGCACCAACACCAAGGCTCACCATTTCGCTGATCTACTTGAACAGTACATGGGTGCAGAAGGGCTACAGAAACTTCTCAGTTAAGTCGAAGCCACAGTCTCAGATTCTTGACTGAGGAAGATATCTGGCCCTACAATAATCATGTAGGCTCCATATTGGAGCTGCACCCTGAATCCAACCCCAAACAGCGTCGCTAAACGCCGGGGAGAATGATATGCCCATAACACAGAATGGCGTGGAACTAACGGTCGCAATTTCCGAAAAGGCCGCCGACAAGATTAAGTACTTCGCCGAGAAAGACGGCATCAACGAAAATATCGGCATTCATGTTGCCGTAAAAGGCGGCGGATGTTCCGGTCTGACCTATGACCTAAAGATTACCGGGGAACAGACCTTCGCCGACACTGACAAAGTGGTCGAGCAACACGGCGTCAAAGTTATCGTAGACAAGAAGAGCTACATCTACCTCGTAGGCACAGAACTTGATTTCTCCGACGGCCTCAACGGCAAGGGCTTCGTCTTCGAGAACCCCAACGCCAAGAAGGCCTGTGGTTGCGGCACTTCATTTAGTGTCTAATAACCCCTAGTCACCCAAACAGTAAACCACAAGCGCCGCCTTGCATGAGCAAAAGCGGCGCTTGTTTGTTAAGACCTAAAACCACGAAGGGGAATCGCTGATGGCCCTGCAAGAATCATCGCTACAGACCGGCGCCGACGTCTATATCGAGCGCTACGGCTTTCAACTCTCAGCCGTTTACAGTGACTTCGCATCGGAATACTCAGCTGCTACCACCAATGTCGGCGTCCATGACGCCTCTTACATGGGCCGATTGAAAGCCACCGGCGAGGACGGCCTGGACCTGCTGAACCGCATGTC
This sequence comes from uncultured Dehalococcoidia bacterium, assembly GCA_964451445.1. GTDB lineage: Bacteria > Chloroflexota > Dehalococcoidia > Lucifugimonadales > UBA3495 > UBA9611. The sequence continues at coordinate 6,685 of CAYVIG010000017.1, read as the reverse complement.
CACCAATAAGGTTGTGGACCTTGGCCCAGGTGAAGGCGCAGTCACTGTGCTCACCACCGACCGTGGCCGCATCGTCGATGTGTTGGGAGTGGTGAATCAGGGTGAACATGTGACTCTGCTAACCAGCCCCGGCCGTCAGCAGGCGGTTATCGGCTGGCTAGATAAATACACCATCATGGAAGACCTTCAAATTGAGGACGCTTCTTCCGAAACTGCTATGCTTGCATTGGTCGGTCCCAACGCGGCCAAACTGCTGGCTCTTGCTGATTCCCATGAAACTATGGCTAAGGATTCGCTGAGTGTTGAAACCGTGCAGATCGATGGTTCCGACGTTTTAGTCGTGAATCAACCCATGGGTGAGTTATCGCGTTACTGGCTGATCACTAGCCCGGAATCAGCAAGAGCACTCTGGCAGCATTTGACCGAAGCAGGGGCGGCTCCGGTAGGCGCTACTGCCATGGATGCGGTGCGGGTGAACTTAGCAGTGCCGGAGTTCGGACCGGAACTTGGAGAACCTTATAACCCGTTGGAAGCCGGACTCATAGGCTCCATCGACTTTACCAAGGGCTGTTATATCGGCCAGGAAGTAATCGCCCGGCTCGATAGCTACAAGAAGATTCAGAAATTCTTAGTATCTCTGAGTTTTGATATGAATACAGCGGTCTCGCCAGGGGATGAACTGTTGCAAGATGGTCATCCGGTTGGAACCGTCACATCCGTTGCTCCAGAAGCCACAGACGGTGTTTTAAAGGGTCTGGGGTACGTTAAAGCGGCAATGGCCATCCCTGGCACCAAACTTAATCTCGGAGGCTCAGAAACAGCCTTAGCGGAGATATTGAACTTCGCCCAGCCCTACGGTCCACCAAAAAACTGAATGGTTAATCGCTAGACGGCTCTATCTTGCCTTCCGGAGTCGCCGACAGCAGCGCCGCGAAGTCGTAGCCGCGTTTTCGCATCTCTTCGGAGCCGCCCTCGTTTCGGTCGAGCAAAGAAACCACTTTCACCACAGTACAACCGGCTTCTTCCGCCGCTTCTATAGCATGGAACAACGAACCGCCGGTAGTGCAAACATCATCCACGATCGCAACCATGCTGCCAGGCGCTAATGGCCCCTCTATGCTCTGCTTGGTACCATGGCCTTTGCTCTCTTTCCTGACGATGAATGCCGGGATAAACCCACCGGCCAGATGGCTAGCCAACGCCACTGCAGTCACAATGGGATCAGCCCCCAGTGTTGTGCCGCCGATGGCTGCCGCACCGGATTGTTGCAGTAACGGGAGCAGAGCCTGGGAGATCAGGTGCGCGCCCTCTGGATCCAGACTCAGCAGGCGGCCGTCAAAGTAGTAACTGCTCTTCTTGCCAGATGAGAGGGTGAAATCACCATACTTGATTGCGCCGCGGTCCAACGCCAGATCCAAAAGTCGGTCTACTGTCTCGCTCAACTCGTCGTCCTCCCTTCCCTGGTGGTCAAATAAAGTTTCTGACTCAGAATATACTCGGCTACCGCGTCGGGCACCAGACCCGAAACAGACTCACCCGTGGCCAATCTACTGCGAAGGTTTGTGGCGCTGACATCGATCAACGGCGAAGCGACGATCTGTACCCGCCCTTTAGCCTCGGGAACCCGCTGGTAGAATTCATCCCAGTCAAAATCCTGTTCTCCTGGCCGATCCAAGACCAGCAACTGGCAGAGGGTCATCACCTGTTCTGGGTCCTTCCAACGATGCAGCTGATTTAGAACATCGAGGCCAACGATAAAGAATAACTTGGCTTCTGGCCCCAGTTCGGCCGTCAGTTCTACCAGGGTGTCAATGCTGTAGGTGGGGCCAGGGCGACTGGTCTCAATATCGCACGTTTCAAATGCTGGGGTAGCTACCGTAGCCAGACGAACCATCTCCAAGCGGTGTTCCACAGAGGCTGTCGGTTCTGCCTGTTTGAGTCTGGGATGACCGGCTGGGATGAACAGGACACGCTCCAAGCCGGCATGTTTCATCGCTATATTGGCGATACGCAGATGCCCAAGGTGGATGGGATCGAATGTCCCGCCAAGAATGCCAATGTTCACGGCTAAAGGACGCTCAGAACCAAGTCATTTCAACTTCGCCGAACCTGATGGTGTCTCCGGCTTCGATCCCAGCATCAATCAGATTATTTGCCAGGCCTGAGCGTCGCATCTCACGCCAGAGCTGTAGCAACACACGCTGGTCCTTGATATCGGCAAAGGCAGTTAAGCGTTCCATTGATTCAGACTCAACGACGTAGACGCCGCGGGAGTCACGCCAAACCGATTCCCTAGCTGCAGACCGCTGGGGCCTAAACCGCATGGGCTCTACTTCGGGCCCTTTATATTCTTCTTCTTCTTTAGGCAACTCCTCCAGGGCGCTTATGATGCTTCCCTTGAGCTGGTCTACACCTTCACCTGTAGCCGCTGATATGAAGTGGACGCTGGATCCCTTATCCCCGATGGCCTCTAATAACTGTGTCTTGAGGTCTTCTTGAGATTCACGGACCTCAGTGATATCCAGCTTGTTGACCACCACCAGTTGTTTCTTGGCAGCCATCTCGGGATTGAATTGCTCCAATTCCTGGTTGATCATCAAGTAATCTTCAACAGGGTCGTCAGACATACCATCCAACATATGCACGTAGAGTCTTGCTCTCTCAGCATGGCGCAAGAACTCGTGGCCTAATCCAATTCCCTCATGCGCACCTTCGAGGAGTCCTGGAACTTCCATCATCACAAAGTCGGTTTTGCCAACTTGGACCACACCCAAGATCGGTTCGACAGTAGTAAACGGATAATCTGCAATCTTGGCTTTTGCCGCCGAACACACTGAAATCAAAGTAGATTTACCTGCATTTGGCTTTGCGAGCAAGCCTACATCAGCCAATAACTTCAGCTCTAGATAGAGAACTACCTTCTCACCCTTCTCACCCCGTTGGGCCAATACCGGCTGCTGGTTGGTTGCACTCGCAAATCTAGAATTTCCCCAGCCACCTCGACCACCTACTGCGACCAACCTCGGATTTTCATTAGTAATATCATCGACGAATTCTTTCTCACCATTGGAATTCATCCGATAGATAACCGTTCCAAATGGAACCGCAATTTTTTTATCTTCGCCATTGGCACCGCGCCGATGCTTACCACCACCATGACCACCATGAACAACATAGATCGTACTGTTGAACTTGATGTGTAACAAAGTGTTTATAGATGAATCACCAACTATATAAGCGCTACCACCATCACCACCGTCGCCACCATTTGGGCCGCCTTTTGGCCGGTACTTCTCTCGCAAGAAACTACTGCATCCGTTTCCACCGGACCCAGCGTTGATATTTAATCTAACGGTATCAATCATCGAATTTTTATGAGGAGTAAGAAATAATAGTAATAAGGGCGTGGATTAGTTGATAGTTAGGCGTGGTTACGCCTGGAAGATTGTTGAATATGTATATTTTAACATGGCGTGTTATCGGAACACGGTTGATATTTCATAAGCATCTTAGAGATAGGATAAAAGGTTTTGTTGTTAGATTTAGAAACGAATTCTTCTCTGGTGGTATTTATCAAAGATGAATATAGATTGGAGTAAAGTTATCCACATGGAATGAGCGGTTACCAACAGTCGAATAATAGTGGTGTTATCCTGATTCAATCGTGGAATAGGATAGCGATTGATGCTCCATATATCGAAGAGAACACCGATATTGGTTGGATTATTAAGTCTGAGTATCATTGCCTGCTCGAATACCGCCGATAGTCGGACGGCAGAATCTGACCCACCCATAGAAACTTCAGGAGAGAGAACCTCGTTGAATAGGATTGCTTACGTTAGTCCCGGTGGCGCCCTTTTCGCCGTGGATCCTGATGGTACGAACCTTTCTCAGTTTACGGGCAGTTTTCGGACTCAAGTTGATATACCCGAGATTGGTTCTGGAGGGGACATCCAGGCCCAGCCGCTGCAAATAACCGAGTACCACACCTGGCCAACCTGGTCTGCTGATGGAACCAAGCTGGCTGCGTCCAGGGTGATATTAGGTGAGGACGGGACTGATGTATCGGTGCAAGTCATGGATGCACGGACCGGTCGCAGCGAAACCGTCTATGAGAACGGCCTGGCAGGTCTGGTGGCGGAAGGGGCTCCCCATTATATCTATTGGGCGCCCACCGGGAACCAATTGTCTTTCATGGCTTCCACTCCTGAAGGCTTGTCCCTCTTTGTCTGGGACGGGCAGTCAGGTAACCCGGTCAACCTTGTCGCCCGGGGAGCTCCACTCTATTACCAGTGGTCACCAGACGCCCAGGCTATGGCGATCCACCTTGGTCCAGATATTATCTGGGCCAAATCATTTGGCGAAAACAGCACGAGAGAGTCGTTCAGGTCACTGGCAAACTTTAAAACTCCGGCAATCTCACCAGATGGTCGAAGCCTGGCCTATGTGGATGAGACTGATTTTAGCTTGGGTCTTTTTATCTCTCCTACCAATGACCTGAACCAATCAAACAAGATCATTGATGTTGGTCCTAACTCAGCTGTCATGTGGTCACCGGACGGCAGCCAATTAGCTGTGGCTGATCAGTCCAACCCAAGGACGCCGTTGTTTGACCGACTGATATTGGTGCCAACGGATGGAAGCCAGACAATTACGCTCACTTCGGGCAATAATTCCAGTGAGGTATGGGCATTCTTTTGGTCACCAGCGGGTGACAAATTAGCCTGGGTTGCAGTGAACCCTGAAGAGCAGGAACTTGAGTGGGTCGTCTCTTCCAATGATGGCTCCGATAACAAGAGACTGCTCAGCTTCCAACCCTCCTCTGAAATGCTCATCATGTTCAGTTTCTTTGACCAGTACGCCTATTCTCATTCACCGTGGTCGCCCGATGGTAAATCTCTGGTTATAGCGGGCTCCAAGGGTAAGGTGGCACTGCGAGGCAACGGACGCACTCCCACCGGAGACCGAATCTATGTGTTGGACGTTGAGGGTAACGAAAGCCCTCGCGATCTGGGAGCAGGCGTCCTGGCTGTTTGGTCTTGGAAATAAGACGAAACATCGCCCTGTTCGCCTGCTTGGCCATTGGACTATTGGTTGCTTGCGGTTCAGATAGCCCCACCCAGCAAGTTAATGGCTCTACGGGGATCGACCCGGCTCCCGCGATGATTCAGGCGGTTAACCAGCTATTGGCGTTGGAGTCGGCGTCCTTCAGGCTGGATCACCTGGAAGGCAGCACGGTGTTGGTGCCCGGGGTCTTGATGACCAAGGTGTACGGGGAAGTCTCCATTCCCGACCGGTTCAGCGTCACGGTGGAGGCCGAGTCTGAGTTTCCGAAGTCATACCTAGAGATCAGCATCATCACCATTGAAGACACCGCCTATATGACGAACATCCTCAGCGGACGATGGAATCAGATATCGCCCGATAGTTTGCCCTTTAACCTTTTGGGCTTGGGACAGACCTTGGCCGACATCGTGGATGCGGTGCAGGAACCGAAGGTGCTTGGACAGGAGAGATTGCGTGGAGTGGATACCCTACACATCAAAGGCCAGATCGCCTCTGAAGACCTTTCTGAGCTGGTTCCCGGGGCAGGTCAGGGATTTCCGGTGAAATTGGAACTGTGGCTGGACCGGGACCAAGGCTTATTGCAGCAGGTTCTCATCCTGGGACGGGTGGTCCCCACAGATGATGAAAACACCGAGCGCGAATTGACATTGCAAGATATCAATCAATCGGTGGTGATCTCACCACCCGTCGACGCAGGCTAGACTTAGGGCCATGCTGGGGAACGACCGAACCCTCCCTGTCCCATTTGTGCTGGGGATAATTGGCCTTGGGGCCTTCATCACTGCCCTTGACCAGACCGTGGTCGTGACGGCTCTGCCCAATGTGATGCTGGACTTGAAAGTGCCCATTTCCGAGTTGGATCGGGTTTCCTGGATCATCACCGCCTACCTCCTGGGTTACACCGTAGCAATGCCGTTGATTGGTCGCCTGGGCGATGTTTACGGCTATTCCCGGGTCTACCAGGTTTCTCTGGTCGTCTTTTGTATCGGTACCAGCCTGGTGGCGGTATCGTCCAACCTGGACTGGATGGTCGGCGCCAGGGTGATCCAAGCAGTGGGGGGTGGCGCTACTGTTCCCATTGGAATGGCTATGGCCATGACAATGATTCCCCAAGGTCAGAGAGGTCTGGCCTTGGGGGTTGTCGGCGCGTCGGCTGAGGCCGGATCCATGTTGGGCCCTGTCTACGGTGGAGCGATAGTCGAGGCCCTTAGTTGGCGCTGGATATTCTGGTTGAATATTCCACAAAGCGCTGTGATCTTCGTGGCGATCTTCTGGCTGCCAAATCGGCGTGAGTCGGCTGTCAAAGTAGATTACATGGGCGGTGTGATTCTGGTGGGTGCGCTGCTGGTTTTGTCGTTGGCCTTGTCCCGCAGCGGCTTGTTTACGTTGGAGTCGCTCTACCCGTTCATCTTGGTTGCTGTTGGGGTTGGACTGGTTGGTCTATTAATTCTGGTGGAAAATCGAGTTTACCAACCGCTGTTAGCTCCGGCGCTGTTTCGTTCTTGGGCATTCTTAACTTCCAACCTAACCCAGGTGCTAGTGGGTGCGGCTTTGATCATCGCTATGGTCACGGTTCCTTTGATGGCCAATACCGTGATGGGTAAATCGCCGTTTACTG
>CAYVIG010000016.1:0-19913 GCA_964451445.1 uncultured Dehalococcoidia bacterium | reverse complement strand
CCGGGTAGTCACTGCCGTCGTGCATCTTTCCGTGGTATTGACCGTAGAAGTTCAACCCGGCCTGGCCGCCGTTTGCCCAGCCTGTGACGACCGCGCCTTCTACCGCTTCTACGGTGGGTAGCGAGTCAAAGGCCATTGTAAACATGTCTAGATTCCCGGTTTGGAATCCGGCGACTCTAGCCGATTCCTCCGGAATGGACCAGTAGACCAACTCCGCAAAGTAAGGGGTCTGGCGCCAGTGGTCCTCTACGGCTTTGAATTTCCAGTAGGATCCACTCTCGTGGCCTACCACTTCCCACGGGCCTGTGGAGGCTATGTCCACACTGGCTTCGGGGACGCCAAGTTCTTCGGACTGTTTCTTGCTTACCATCCAGACACTGACACCGGCCGCGTTGCGAGAGAACTCGTTGACCGTTGCAGGTACCCATGGCTTTGTATTAGTAACGACGTAGGTGTAGTCGTCGATTATCTCAGTGCTCGAGTTTCCTTTGTCATTGAAGCCGTAATAATCACCTAAAATCCCAGCACGGGCGAGCTTGGCTCCTTCGTAGAACCCTCTCATTGAGTAGATGACGTCTTCAGTCGTCATCTTTCCATAACCTTTATGGAATTCGACGTCGTCTCGGATCTTCCATGTCCATGTCAAGAAGTCCTCTGAGACGTCCCATGATGTAGCGATCATAGGATTGGGTTGGAGGTCTTGGCCAATGGTTACGAGTCCCTCACCAACCGAACTACTCATGTATTGGACTCGAGGGCTCGATGCCTCTGTAGGATGCCCCTGGAATATGCCAGTTTCTGACACTCCATGGTTAAGGGTGCCAGATGCTTTTACTTCGGTTACTGGTGCCCTGGTAGCTTCAGGCAACGCCGTTGGTCTAGATGGCGGTGGGACCACGGCAGCTGAAGGAACTGAGGTAGCTGCTGGAGCTGATGTTGCCGACGGTGCACTTGTTGCGCTTGGTGCGCTTGGTGCGCTCGTCGCCGGAACGGCGGTTGCGGAAGACCCGCACGCAAGTATTAAAGCGGCGAACAAGAGAACGATTCCGATTGTCCAGTGCTTTTTAACTTGTTTCCAATAGTTTCCAATTGCTGCCATTGTTATCTCCCTTTATTACGTAGTGCTGTCACTGTTATACATTCATGTGCGTAAAATTAATAGAATACAAACACATATATGTTTTCCGACAACATATATAGAATAGTGCAACTAGATTGTCAATATATATCTAATGATAATAGCAGGCTGTAAAAATCACGGGAAAGCAGATGAGGTGACAAGAACACCCGACGTTCTACGGGTGTTCTTGGAAACTGACCAGGTTATTTCGGGAATTAAATGGCTTTAGCGAAGGACAATTCGTGGAGGTCCGGGTCACTTATGTGGAAATAGCGTTCGCCCCATGGCGCATCTGCAGGCCGGGTGGTCGGATGCAGTCCAGCATCGACTAATCTCTTGTAGATCGAATCTACGTCATCGACATAGAAGATTAGGCGACCCCACCAAGCCGGGATATGACTTGGTTCCAGGATGAGGTTTATGTAGCCGTCGCCCACTTTATAGCTGGTGAAGGATGCTGAGGTTCCGCCGTGGAGAATATCCAGGCCAATCTTATCTCCGTAAAAGTTAACCGATCGTGCCATATCTGCTACTGCGAGGGTAACGGCGCTGATGGACCGAATGTTCAATGTGACCTTCCCTAAAGGTGCTGCCGAGACGGTTATTCCGGCGATTCGCGGACTGGAGGATGGCGAAGCCCTGCTGGTATTTAGCCGCGTCGCCGCCTATTGCGTCCAGGCAGACCAGGGAAGACCCCTTCTTCCAGGACCCAGTCCATTCTCCGTCTGAGAGCAGAGATTTCTTCTGGCGGTAATATGGTAATTAATTCATTGACCAAGTCTGGACGCGAGTTGTCGTCGTACTCCAATAAACCACGTAATTCTGTTAATGATTGTAGAAGATGCGACGGAATCGGTTCACTGCAAAAATCCCAGATGACAGTACGGACCTTCATTTCTTCGTGGAAGGTTAGGCCGTGGTCGATGCTCCAAATCTTGCCGCCATTACCCTGTAGGAGGTGGTTGGCCTTCCTGTCGGTGCTGTTGGCGACCAGGTCAAAACAGGCAATGACCCGCAGTTGGTCAGCGCAGCCTTCTTGAAGGGTGTAGTAATTCTGCTTAGGGTCGTGATCGACGAATTGCTGTACTGAGCCGATGCCGTAGGGACCGTCCCGAATGATGGTGAAGGGGATGATGTCCCAACCCAGGATCTGACTCAATAGGTAGGCGGCATACTCGCGCTTATACAATGTACCGCTGGGGAAATCCCAGAGGGGGGCCTCTCCGTCTCTGGGTTTGTAGATGGCCAGACTCTCGCGGCCTTCCATCTCGATCTTGACCAAGAAGGTGTAATTGGAACCCTGGAGCGTAAGGTCATGGGACACAATCTCGCCGTGGCGGATGATGTCTGTGGCTACCGGGCTATCGGGGAGCCCGGAATCTGATTCCAAATTCTGATCAGAATTCGACTCGGTGGTCAAAAGGTCAATCCTGCCACGTCATTTAGGTGAACCAGGCTGAGGTCAGCCGGCTTCCAAGACGGTATGTCCATTGGCCCTGGGACAAGCGTGGCCTTCTGGGCTGATGGGTTGTCCGCAGAGGAAACACGTTGGCCGGCCAGCCGCGCAGATCTTCAGCGATTCCTCGCCAAGAATCGTGGCTTGGGCGGTGGTTATCCAGAACCCCACTGATTCCGTTTCAATGGGTTCAGCATTCCCTTCGTTATCCGGAGTGGAACCCTCAGCACTTTGCGAAGGCTCTTCCTCCAGTAGTTCGGCGGCCTCTCTCTCGTAGGCCTGGAGGTAGAAGGCATTGCTGTCTTGATCGTAGCTGAGCAGCATCTGACCGGCTTTGAAGTCTATGGTCAGTTCGCCACCGGACCAGCCTTCTTCCCGAAGGTCACTATTGCGGTCGCGGTCTTCCTGAGAAAGACGGCCCACCATATCCCGCAGATATACACCCAGTTGTTGGAGTTGTTCTTTTTCCATCCATACCGTGCAGGTTGCAGAGCCGGCATGGGCATCGATGCGGAATGTTCGGCGACCTGGTTCGCCAAAAGTCAGGGCTTCAACCGTGGTGGCGGCGCCTAGGGGGTATTTAACTTTGTTTGATTCCACGCCCATCATCATAGACGCCGTTGATTCTCTGTGGCAAGAGCCGGATTGCCGCACAAAGGGCGGTTACGTACCTATTTGAGACTTGTTCACTGTTTGACATAAAACATGCCTACGCGCATGAGGGCGTTGATGCATCATTAGAGATTCTATGTATAATTCTCTCAATCATAGGCACGAAATGAACAGCTAATCGATTTAGGAGGACCAAAAATGGCAAATGGATTGACGATGGAGATGGTGCAGTCTGCAATGAAGGCCATGATGGATAAAGCGATGGAGAAGCCCGATGAGCCGATCGCAATGTGCATCGTTGACGCGGCAGGCAATCTGGAAGCCTACGCTAAGATGGACAACCTTCGCATGTTCAGTCGTAGGCACGCCCAGAGAAAGGCCTACACGTCGGCCATGATGGGCATGGACACCGTAACCCACGCCGAACGTCTCCATGGCGGCGGAAGGAATATCGCTGATCTCGGCGACCCGATGATGACCTTTGGACAGGGTGGCCTGGTGATTATGAAAGACGGAGTCATCCTGGGTGGTATCGGCGTTGGTGGCTATCCTAGCGGTCAATCAGATGAGGACATTTCCAGAGTCGGACTCAACGCAATGAACCTCTAGTGACCGTTCTAGTTCTGACAACGGATTTGTCGTGTTTGAACATGAAGCGCCCCGGTTGATATACCTGGGCGCTTCTTTGGTATCCGAGTCATTTTGCGCAACCTAAACGGGTTTAATTGGGGAGTGTGCGTGATTAGCTACGCTGCTGGAAATCGTGTTTATAAGGTTGTAGATAGTGTCCTGTTTATTCCTGATATAAGGAGCTTAATCTAGGAGTTCAGCGATACTTAAGGCAGCGGTCGAATAGGACGAATACGACATCTAGCAATTGTTGCACGATGGGTTAGAAGATGGAGGATATCAGGTGGTCAAAGCCTGCAACTTCGCCGTTGCATTGTATCTCATCGGGGAAGATATGCCTGACATCATCTTCACTGCCATTTATAGACCGGTACTGAATATGGTGGAATTTATCGGGCACTTGAGACAAATCCCGTTGTTGTCCAAGATACCGGCGGTGGTGGTCATGGTGGTGAACGCTCTAGCCACGGCAATAAAGACTGGAGCATTGGGAGTTCAGCATTGTTGGACCAAGCCTTAGCAGTCCCACGAGATCGACCTTGTGCTCGAATTAGCTTCTAAGAGAACTGACAAAGCGAAACCCCAGGTGGTGTTCTCCTAGTCGACCTCCATGATAACTACGAACAAGTCAATGCAAAGAGCGTCCGCAGTGGAACGGACGAGACCGTAGCCAACTTTGAGACGGTGATGGAAAGCTTAACGCCCTTTCATATGAACTTAAAGAGCCTTGTCCCAATCAATCGGAGCGGGTTTTTTCTTTCTGAATAACTTAGGAGATTGTGATCGTTATCTGTTGGAGGTCCTTGGCGGCGCTGATGGGGCCTGTGTAGTGTTTTTTAGCATCGTCCAGCAATATCTGAGGTTTGGCATCGTACGCGGAGTCTAGATGGGTGATCACCAATTCGGCGACACCGGCCTGTGTGGCGGCCCTGCCTGCGTCACCGGCGGTTGAGTGACCGTGAGTGAAGGCGATATCGCTTTCTTCATCGGTCCGGAATGCTTCGTGAATTAATAAGCGGGCACCCCGGGAAGCTTTGACCAGTTCTGGATTGAATCGGGTGTCCCCAGAGAAGACCACCGACATTCCATCCGAACTCACTTGCCACCCGACCGCGCCAGAGATGTGGTCTGCCGGGAAGCATGAGGCCGCGGTGGTTGGCCCAAGCTCTATCTGTTCACCAGGCGCGACTACGATCCACCGCATCACCTGCCTACCGACGGAATTCTTGGCGCCTTCACGGTCTACCTCAGCGACGTTCAGGTGACTGGATTCGCATAAACTGATGGCCCAATACAGGGATTCTTCTGTTAAATAAACGTCCAAGGGTGGTGCATCTAGTCGTTCCAACGATCTTGAGAACTGTACGAAAAGTAAGCCCGATAGATGGTCAGGGTGGTGGTGGGAGATCAGTACTTTGTCGTAACTCTCTACGGGTATCCCCAATGCCGATCCGCCTCTGGCCACCGAGTTTCCAGAACTCGTATCGATGAGAAGGCGAGTGCCATCGTCACAGTCGTAGACCATCGCCGTATGGGCACGGTTGGTGGAGGTCCCCGATCCTGTTCCGAGGAAACTGATTTTCATCTGGGGCATTTGGTTGTCTCCGGGATAACTGTCTCCGGCACAATGGAGGGTGGCTCCAATCTCAAGAAATGCCGGTTGGTCTCAAAGTAATAATCTGCATACATGATAATGGCTAAGTGATATGGTCCATGTGATTTTTGTGGGAATAGTATTCAGTTTTTAGTCTGAGTGTTTTCCCACTCGGCCAATCGTGCCTCAAGAGAGTGTTGGCGCAGAGCCATGGTCAGGTCTCCCCTCGTTCGTTCCAAAACGCCTCGCATGGCGTCGGTATTATGCCTAAGTCCGCTGGTTACACCCTCTGGGAAATCGATGGTCACCAGCACACCATACATCTCGTCCATGATGTCCATGAACTCTTGGCATCCTTCGATGGCATCGCGGCGAAGGGCGTCTAAGATGAACCGCCGGAGTTCACCTATGACTTCGGCCATCCCGTTGATGTAGGCAGCGGCATCCACTTTCAAGTCGCTGATGGAGGGGATGTCCGCCCCGGAGATGACGGCCAATGTCACATTGGCTTCGGTGAATTCCTTGCGGGCGTCATTCATGAATCCGGCGTTGAATATGGATGGGCTGCTCTCTCGAATGTGGTCCGCATCCCCGAGTCTTGCGGATGCCTTTTCGATCAATTCCCTGGCATCGTCGAAATCGGTACGGTGCACGGCGCGGATGGCGTTGGCTGAGGATCGGATCACTTCCCTGGAGACAGACAACGCCTGTTCTCGGTCGCTGTTTCGCTCGGAGAGTTCATTGATGACCGACGTTCCAATATCCGATAAGGCGGCTTGATAGCGAGAAGGCATCAGATTTGTCCTCCAGCTTCTTCAATGATCCTGACCATCTCTGCGGCAGTAGCTTCCGGTTCCGGCGCGACGGCCACAGCAGCGGTGACGCAGATGGCATTGGCACCGGCTTCGGCCACGGGAGCGAGGTTTTTCGCGGTGATCCCCCCGATAGCCACCACCGGGGTCTTTGCTATGGCCTTGGCCTCTCGCAACGGGCCAACGCCCAGGGGCGGACGACCGCTAATTCCTTTGGTAGTGGTTCGGTTGCACATAACGGGAGGCAGCCTCTATGCAATGGAATAGCGTTTGATAGTGACTCTGAGTCGGGTTGTTGTTTCCACCAGGGCTGGTCATAGGTCCATTCCTTTTGGGGTTTCCCCGGAACGGGCGGCATCGATGTTATCTCTGACGGTTTGGGGCATGTCCTTGCCAAACTTGGCGTAAGCATCTTCCACCCCGCGGCCGATGTTGCTCGGGTCGTTGTAATAGCCTGCTTCCCGATGGTTACCGACATTTGAGAATTTCTCTCGGGTCTTGCCGGCGGCGAAGGACGACATCCTTCTTTCCATCTCATTACTCTGGCAATGGGAGCAGACCGGTTCCACCGTGCTGCCGATTGTCCTCACGAAGAAAGACGACAATTTGGAGCAGGCATTGCAACGGTATTCATAAATCGGCAAAGTAGCCTCCCCCTGAGGGCGGAGAGTTGGCGGTAAGAGTCGTGTGAGAAAGGATTACGAGTTCCTGAGATCGCGGCGTTCCCTGTCGAAATCTGGCGTGGTCTGGCCGCCCATCTCTTTCTTGATGCGACCCATGTAGTTATCGATGCTGGCCGGGCTGCTCTCATCTACGTCTCGCATGGTCTCCCCGCTGGGGGCCCAGTTGAGGCTGTCGCCCCAGGAGCCTCTGAAAGAAAACTTCGAGATCAACCGTTTCATATCCGCGCTTTGGCAATGTTCGCAATTGGGCTGCTTTGCCTGGCTATCTTCGGACGTGGTGCGAACGAGGATCGAGGATATTTTCTGGCAGTCGCCGCAACGGTATTCGTAGAGAGGCACTTTTTAGTCCAGCTTGACCAGGTTCGTTTCTTAGGGGTTTCTTTCGTGGCGTGAGAATACATTTTAGCATGAGCCTATTGGTGCGGTTCTGATGACCTGTAAGTAAGAAGGCAAGAACTGATACTGACGCGGGCCACGCGAGCGAATCACTAGTGGCTAATGTATAATGCGGCCACCCAGGTCATAGTCCCTTAAGGCTCCAAAAGTGAACGTGAATCAGAGGGCGACCAGACTCGATTGGGACACGAATCCGGACCTGCTGAGGTGCCGCCATGGCAGATGAACAAGCCCACACACTTCCCATGTTCGGCGATGACCAACCGGAATTGGCGCCTACCCCAGAAGAACCGGCCGCAGAAGCACCCGTGGCTGCCAAGAAGCGCGAGCCGCTGTTGATGATCATGGACGGCCATGCCATGGTCCACAGATCGTTCCGGGCCATTTCCACCCAGCGACACCTGACTGTGAATGCCACCGGCGAGGATGTGACCGGTGTCTACGGCTTCGCCAATGTGTTCCTCCGCGCCCTCAGCGAATGGAATCCCGCATACTGTGCCATTGCATTTGATATGTCTGCGCCGACGTTCCGTCACAAGAAGTTCCCTGAGTACAAGGGACAACGGGAGCCCACACCAGAAGAGCTTAGGCCCCAGTTTGGCCGAGTGAAGCAACTGATGGAGTCCTTTGGCGTGCCGGTGTTCGAACTGGAAGGCTGGGAGGCTGATGACGTTATCGGAACCCTGGCGGCCCAGGCAGAAAAGCTGGGTATGGACTCGGTCATCCTCACCGGAGACCGGGACACCTTCCAGTTGATCTCCCCCAAGATCAAAGTGGACTTGGCCTCCAGCATCCAAGATCGTAAGGTCTATGACGAAGCCGCTCTGATGGAACGTTATTCCGGCCTAACAGCAACCCAGCAGACCGACTTTAAGGCTCTTCTTGGGGACACTTCAGACAACATACCGGGCGTTCCCAAGGTTGGGGAGAAGACGGCTATCATGCTGCTCAACGATTACCAGAACCTGGAAGGTATCTACGAGCACTTGGAAGAGGTCAAACGCCCCAGCGTGAAAGCCTCTTTGGCTGAGTTCAAGGACCGGGCGTTCTTCAATCGGGAGATCATGACCATCGACTGTGATAGTCCGGTGGAATTGGACCTGGACGCTGCAAGATTCGGGGACTTTGACCGTAACTCTGTGGTCCGGTTCATGACTGAGCTGGAGTTCTTCACCATCATCCCCCGCATCCCCGAATCTGACGGGTCGAATACTGCAACGGAGATAAATGAGACGGTAGAACAGGTTCCAACAGAAGACGTCGACTACACCATCGTTCAGAACAAAGACCAACTGGAGCAGATGCTGGCCACACTATATGAGGCCGGAAAGTTCTCCTTTGACACCGAGACCACCGGATTGGACGCCGTTCAGGCTGGGCTGGTTGGGCTGAGTTTCTCCACTGCGCCCTCGGTTGCCTGGTACGTGCCGGTGGGACACCAAGAGGGAGAACAGATGCCCATGGAGGAGGTGCTGGTTGCAGTTCGTCCCATATTTGAGGATGCTGCTATTAGTAAGTGCGCCCACAACGCCAACTACGACATGACGATCTTGGCCAGCCACGGAATCGAATGCCAAGGGGTCGATTTCGACACCATGGTGGCGGCCCACCTGCTCAGTCGAGGGCAGCTGGGACTCAAGAACCTGGCATTGGATGTCCTGGGCCATGAGATGACACCGATCAACGCGCTGATCGGCACCGGCAAGAAGCAGATCACCTTTGATCAAGTGGATATCATGGATGCCGCTCCCTACGCTGCGGCCGACGCCGACATGACGGGTCGGTTGAGGCAGGCCTTTGAAGATCCGGTGGTCCGAGAGGGCATGAGTTCCCTGATGACTGACATGGAGATGCCATTGGTCCCAATCCTAGTGACCATGCAGCGGAACGGCATCAAGCTGGATACGGCCGGATTGCGGGAGATGTCTGAGGACCTGCGTGAGCAGATGTACCGGACGGAAGAGGAATTTTACAAATCCATTGGCCACACCGTGAACATCAACTCGCCCCAGCAGTTGAGCGATTTACTTTTCAATGAGATAGGCCTGCCCAAGACCAAGCGAACCAAGACCGGTTACTCCACCGATGCCAACTCCCTGGAGAATCTGAAAGGTCTGCATCCGGTGGTCGACCAGATACTGGAATACCGGCAGGTGTCCAAGCTCAAGTCCACTTATGTTGATGCCCTTCCAGATATGGTCAATCCAGCCACTGGACGGGTGCACACCAGCTATAACCAGACTGGTTCGGCAACGGGGCGCATGTCTAGCAGCGATCCCAACTTGCAAAACATCCCCATCCGCACTGAGATGGGACGGCAGGTACGCAAGGCGTTTGTGGCAGACGGCGCTCCAGACTGGCTGTTATTCTCCGCCGATTACTCGCAGATCGAATTGCGGGTACTGGCCCACATATCCCAAGACCCAGGATTGCTTGAGGCTTTCCGGCGGGGCGAGGATATCCACTCGTCCACTGCTTCACTAATGTTCGAAGTTCCGCTGAACGATGTGGTTGCTGATCAGCGTCGTATCGCCAAGGTACTCAACTTCGGAGTGATCTACGGCCTGTCCGCACACGGAATCTCCCAGCAGACTGGCTTCAGCCGAGAGGAAGGGGCCTCGTTTATCGAAGCCTACTTCGCAAAGTATCCTGGGATCAGCGAATATCTGGATCGGGTGAAGGTGCAAGCCAGAGCAGAGCAATATGTGGAAACACTGCTCGGACGGCGACGGTATTTGCCGGACATCAACAGCCCCAACTTCAACGTCCGAGGCGGCGCCGAGCGGATGGCAATCAACATGCCCATCCAAGGAACTGCGGCAGACATCATGAAGCTGGCGATGATTCGCGTTCAGAAACGACTGGACGAAGAGGGTCTCCAGACTAAGATGCTGCTGCAGGTGCACGACGAGCTGGTCTTTGAGACACCTAAAGGAGAGATGGACACCCTCAAGGAACTCGTCTTCGACGAGATGCCAGCGGCCATGGACCTGGACGTCACCCTGAAAGTGGATACCAAGTGGGGTCTAACCTGGGGCGATATGGAATAGCCGGTCATTCTCCGGACTGACTTGAAATAACTCAGTTGTGGTTCAAACCACAGCGAACAGGAACACATGCCAGATATGGAACTCTACCGAAGCTTTATCTTTGTGCCCGGGAACCGGGAGAACATGCTGGAACGGGCCAAATCGTTCAACGCCGATGTCATCGTGGTGGACCTGGAAGATTCCGTCCATCCAGGCGGCAAGGAAGACGCCAGAGAACTGGCCAAGAAGTGGGTTCCGACGCTGCACCGAGAAGGTCAGCGGGTCGTCGTACGGGTTAACTCCCTGGATACGGGACTGACGCGCACAGAATTGGAGGCTCTGGTATCACCAGAGCTATACGGCATCAGCCTGGGCAAGGTTGAATCCACCTGGAACATGCGGGACTTGGATCGGATGCTAAGTGCGATTGAGTCTTCGGCTGGTGTGGAAATGGGCTCGATCAAGGTCGTCGCCTGGGCTGAGACCGCCAGCGCGATGGTTGACGCCAGGGATATCGCTAAGTCCACACCTAGGGTGATTGCTTTGGCCTTTGGGGCAGAGGATTTCACCAACGATATGGGAATCGAGCGGTCCGATACCGGAGAAGAGGTTCAGGTGCCGCGGTCATTGGTGCCAATAGCTGCAAAAGCGGCGGGCGTGGCTTCTTTGGACTCCCCCTTTGTACTGTTCCAAGACCCGGACGCGCTGCGGGCAGACGCCATGCGGGCCCGACAGATGGGCTACACTGGAAAACATGCCATCCACCCTGCACAACTTGACATAATAAATGAGGTGTTCAGTCCAGCGGTCGAAGAGGTCGCGTACGCCCGCAGGATAATAGGAGCGTGGGATGAGGCTCAAGCAAACGGACGTGGCTCACTCGCACTGGATGGCCGGATGGTTGATGTCCCTGTTGTAAAGCGAGCTCAAAACCTGCTGGACTTTGCTGACGCTATCGAAGTCAAGGGCCGAAGTTAAGTAGGCGCGTTCGATTTTGAAAGAAGACTTTCCACAGGCAGACCGGATCGTTCTGGATGGTATGAGGTTCTACGGATTCCACGGTGTGAACCCGGAGGAGCGTGTTCAAGGACAAGAATATCTGGTCGACCTGGTAGTTGAGATGGATCTGAGTGTGCCTGGTGGATCGGACAGGTTGGAAGACACCATCAGTTATGCGCACCTATACCGCGCTGTCAGAGATGTGATGGAAGGCGAACCACGGAATCTGCTGGAAGCTGCAGCGCAATCCATCACAGAAAAGATACTCTCGGATTTCCCTGTGGATTCAGTTTCTGTCAGGGTAAAAAAACCTCACCCACCCATCCGCGGTTCGGTGATTGAGAACGCCACGGTAGAGATAACACGACGCCAGGAGAAATAGCATGAAAGTGTACGATTACCATGAAGGCAACCGAGAGCTACAGGACAAATTTGGAACTCGAAAGCTGGCTGACCGGATGGTTGGACGAGTCACTGAGGTGTTGGGGGAGGGCGAGAGAGCCTTCATAGAAAGCGTGAATATGTTTTTCTTGGCTACCAGCGATAAACGCGGATTGCCGACCTGTTCTTACAAGGGTGGGCATGTGGGGTTTGTGCGCGTGTTGGACGAGCACACGATAGCCTTCCCCAACTACGATGGAAATGGCATATATCAGTCGATGGGAAACCTACTTGAGAACCCGAATGCGGGCATTTTGTTTATAGACTTTGATGGGCAGCAGCGGCTGCGCATACAAGGCGTTGCGACCATGGATGAAAATGACCCGCTGATGGCTGAATATCATGAGGCCCAGTTTATAGTGCGAGTGCGTATCACCGAGTCTTACACGAACTGTCCGCGCTACATCCCCAAGCAAACATTAGTTGAAGAATCAAAGTACTTGCCCGAGATAGGTAGAGAAACGCCCCAACCAGACTGGAAGAGCAGGCCGGAATATCAGGTGTGACCTTGAGGATCAGGCTGAAAGAAAAACCTGCCCCTATGTATCAGGGCAGGTTTTTTGTTAGCCAGTCCACTCGTCGAAGCCGAACTGAAAACTACTCGGCGGCGGTGACGGTTATGTGGGACATGTAGGAGTTGGCCTTGGCGCCGTGCCAGTGGTTCTCTCCCTGTAGGACGTGGACCACGTCGCCCACGGTGATCTCCTGTTCGTGGCTCTCGTCAGCGACGATGCCCACACCGGCGGTGACAACCAGCATCTGGTCGCTCTTGTGGGTGTGCCAGCCGGTAGTGGCACCTTTTTCAAAATTTACGATGCTGCTGTTGAACGTCTTGCTGGCGCCTTCTGGCAGCAGGTTCTGTCTGGTCCGCTTCACGTCTCCGCCGGTCCAACCGGGAATCGGTGTGACAGTAGCGATGGGCTCTACATCAACTTCCGCAATCCTGATCACTCTCATAAGACCCTCCTGTGGTCAACTTGATTTTCCAGTTAAAACTTTAGTGAGGATAATACACCTCGAACCAAACAGAAGGAACAACCACTTGGCTGATATCTACTTAACGTAGGCAACCAAGGCGATCAAAGGTCGTGGTATATGGAAACCTGCCTGAGTCAGCAGTTGTTTGGGCGTGGGTATTGTGTTAGTCTGAGATTGAACTAATTGCACAACAATGGCATATTGCGCTGTCCGGCGTGAAGCTAGAACAGCAGTAAACGAGACGAAAAATGCGCTGTGAAATCTGTTTAAAAGCTGGAATGACCGGCAACAACGTCAGCCACTCTAATCGCCATACCAAGACCCGGTTTGAGGCCAACGTCCACAAACAAACCCTGATGCGCGATGGCAAACCGGTCAAGGTAAAGATCTGCACCCGTTGTCTGCGCTCTCTGCACAAGTCCAAGAAAGTCCAAAAGGTCTTCGCCTCTCTCTAGTCAGGCAAACATAAGCTTACAATAACGCCTCGTCACGTTGATTAGTGACGGGGCGTTTTTTGTTTTGAGAAAGCTGATCCGTGATAGCTGTCAGCTCCTACCCTAAAAAACAGCCTCGCATACCCTTCATGGCGTCGTGGATGCTCTCTTTGTCGTTGAATATGGCTGATCCGGCCACCAGGATGGTCGCTCCGGCCGCTACCGAGTCCTGGGCAGTCCAATCGGCCTTGATACCGCCGTCTACCTCGATCTGGGCGTTGTGGTGACCCCGGTCGATCATCGTCTTGAGGCGTCGGATCTTGTCCAGGCTCTGGGGGATGAACGACTGGCCGGAAGCGCCAGGATTCACCGACATAATCATGACCATGTCCAACAGAGAGAGAACGTCTTCCACTGCGCTGAGGGCGGTGCCAGGGTTGATGGCAACGCCGACCTGGTTGCCTTTGTCTTTGATGCGTGACACGGTCCGGTGCAGGTGGCTGCAGGCCTCCGCGTGAACCAGTATCTGGTCGGACTCCACCTTGGCAAAGGTCGACAGAAGGTTCTCAGGTTCCTGGATCATCAGGTGGAGGTTTAGTGGCACATCGGTGTTGGC
This sequence comes from uncultured Dehalococcoidia bacterium, assembly GCA_964451445.1. Lineage (GTDB taxonomy): Bacteria > Chloroflexota > Dehalococcoidia > Lucifugimonadales > UBA3495 > UBA9611. The sequence goes on along the minus strand of CAYVIG010000016.1, from coordinate 6,113 downwards.
TCTGATGGCGTCAACCACCACCTCGCCAAAGGAGATGGCGGGCACGAATACACCGTCCATCACGTCCACGTGTATCAAGTCAGCCCCGGCGTCCGTCACCGCCCGGACCTGTCGGCCCAAGTCGGCAAAGTCAGCGGACAACACAGATGGGGCGATTAGAATCCGGGCCTCAGAAACCATTGTTGGCAGTCTCCAATATCTTTTTTGCTTCTTCCAATGCTGCGGCTACTCTCACTGGGGCAGTACCCCCGGGGTTGTCGCGAGCGGCGGCAGAGGATTCTGCGGTGATGTCATAGACGTCTTCTGTGAACAGATCAGACATCTTCTTGTACTCAGCCATTGGCAAGTCCTGGAGGCTGACATTGTTGTCGTCACAGTATCTCGAGAGTTGGCGCATAATGCCGTGGGCTTCACGGAAGGGCATGCCCTTGCCCACCAGGTAGTCGGCCAGGTCGGTGGCTAACATCTGGCTTTCGCCCGCCAGGCTTGAAACTCGGTCTTCGTTCAAATGCATACCAGGCAGCATGGCTTCAAATACGTCCAGGGTTGTGGTGAGGGTGTCGGCGGCGTCGAAGAAGCCTTCCTTGTCTTCCTGCATGTCGCGATTGTAGGTCAGGGGCAGCCCCTTGAGGGTGGCCAACATTCCCATCAGGTCACCGTAGACGCGACCGGTCTTGCCCCGGGCCAACTCGGCAAAGTCGGGGTTCCGCTTCTGAGGCATGATGCTGCTGCCGGTGGTGAATTCGTCGGACAGCCTGATGAACCCGAATTCGCCGCTGGACCAAAGAATAAGTTCCTCGGAGAGTCGCGAGAAGTGCATCATGCAGATTGAGGTTGCGGCCAGGAATTCGACTACGAAATCCCGATCTGCCACGGCGTCCATGCTGTTGGCGCTGATGCGACTGAAACCTAACTCGGCGGCCAGGAACTCGCGGTCGGTCTGATAGGCGACGCCAGCCAGTGCTCCGCTGCCCAGGGGCATCACATCGGTGCGTTGGCGGCAATCCTTAAAGCGGCCGATGTCCCGTTGGAACATCTCAAAATAGGCCAGCATATGGTGAGGGAACAGGATCGGTTGGGCGCGCTGCAGGTGGGTGTAGCCCGGCATCACCACACCCTGGTATTTACCGGCCAGGCCAACCAACGCGGACTGCACGCCACGCAAACCTTTGACTAGGTCCACTATGGCGGCCTTGGTGTAGAGCCGCAGATCGACGGCCACCTGGTCGTTTCGCGATCGGGCTGTGTGCAGTCTGCCTGCCGCAGCACCAATAAGCTGGTGCAGGCGGCTTTCTATGTTCATGTGGAGGTCTTCCAGGGCCGGGTCCCAGGGAAATGTTTTCTCGGCGATCTCCTGCTCTATGGACGCTAGGCCCTGCGTTATCTGGGTGGCATCTTCCTCGGAGATGATGCCTTGTTTGGCCAGCATATTGGCGTGCGCGATTGATCCGGCGATGTCCTGCTTGTACAGGCGCCGGTCGTAGTCGATGGAAACTGTGTATCTGCTGAAATCAGTCATGCTGTAAAGACTATAAACCCAGGAAGGGCACGGCTCAAGGGAGTGGGCAGCGGATTGGCGGCTGTCCGTTCATGTCAAAACGAAAAACACCTCAACCGTAAGCCGGTTGAGGCGTTTTAATGCATCAGAAATCTGTGGGTCTAGTCGTCGGCGCTTAGGGGAACCTGGGCACCCTGGAGCGGCCCTTCGGTAGCTTCGAACGACTGGGAGAAATCGAGGATCTCCTGGTCGGTTTGGTCCTCCAGGTCGAGCGATCGACTGAATCCCTGCTTCACCACGAATCCAGTCTTGTAGTCGACCTCGCCCACGTTATTCTCTGGGTCGTGGAGGTAGATGCTGCGGGATATGCCGTAGGTGACCGTGCGTAGTATCTCGATATTCGCTGCCTTTAATCGGCTATTCAGTTCCCGTAAGGCAGCCATCTCGGGCGCGATGTAGGAGATCTGGCCCACGTTCTCAGTGGTGTATTGTGCACCTCCAGGGTGGTCGGCGCCGTGGGCCTAGCCCAAGGGCTAACTCGTGGTGTTCGTTGTCCGGGGCAGCGCTCAGGAAGTAGATGACTTATTCGAGATTTTCGTCAGTGATGGTCAGCCCCATCGCCCGAGTGTAGAAGTCCCTCACTTTCATGAGATCGTCACAACTGATGCCTACGTGTCCTAGGTTGGTAATCAGCGACATGTCCAATCCTCCGTTTCTTGATTGGCTTATGCTGGCCTTCTAGCACTCCGATATCGCCGCGGACGGTTAGGATTGTATCCTTGCAGTCTGGATAACTAACCCATTCCCACCACCCGCACCCGGTGGTTGATTCCGTCTGCGATATATAGCGTGCCGTCTTGGTCGACGCCGCAACCGTGGGGGCGTTCCAAGCCGCAGCCGATGGCATCGCCGCCGTCGCCGTCGCCACCTTGGTGCCCGCCGGCAATGGTGCTGACTATGCCGGTGGTGACGTTGATGAATCGGACGGCGTTGTTTTCCGTATCGATCACGATCAGATTGTCCTGGTGGTCGCAGCGCATGGCTTTGGGCGCGCCCCAAGTGGCGGTCAATGCTGGGCCGCCATCTCCCGTGTAACCAGGTTCTCCGGTGCCGGCAAATGTGCTCATGATCCCGTTGGTATCCACCTTGCGGACGCCGTTACCCTCCCGCTCGGCAATGTAGGTGTTGCCTTTGCTATCCCGGCAGACCGCTCGGGGACCCATCAGAGAAGCCTCGGTTGCTGGCTTGCCGTCGCCTTCACGGCGTTTCTCGCCGTCGCCGGCAAAGGTTGTGATGATTCCTGTGTTCAGGTCAAGACGGCGGATTCTTTGATCCTGAATATCGGCGATGAGCAGACCGCCTTTTCCGTCCAGAAAACAGTCGTTGGGTTCACGCATCTGTGCCTGGGTTCCAGGGCCACCGTCGCCGCTATAGCCAGCTTCGCCGGTACCGGCCACTGTGGTGATGATTCCCGTGGCGGCTTCGACCTTGCGGATGGCGGCGTTGAACCGGTCTACGATGTAGATATCGCCGTTGGCGTCCAGCGTCAGGGAGTACAGGTTGTCCATGGTCGCCTGGGTTGCCGGCCCGCCGTCTCCGGAATAACCAGCTTCACCAGTACCAGCCACAGTGGTGATGATCTGGGAGGTTTTGTCGATGCGCCTTACGGTGTGGTTGCGTCCGTCACAGATGTACAGATTGTCGTCGGCGTCAAAGGCACAGCCGTAGGATTCCCCAATGAGGCATTCAATGGCGGGGCCGCCGTCACCGGCATAGCCTTCCTCTCCGGTTCCAACTATTGTCCGTATCTTACCAAGTTCAATCTGCATCTCTTTTCTCGTCGTTAGTAAATATTCTAGGTATACCGGGCCTGGGGTTCACGGTGGTGGCTGGATATTTCGCTTCGACTCTAATTACCGGCACCCTGGGAGTCAATATTCGGAATTATTAGGAACATGGAATCACTGGAGAAAACGGGCTCGCCCTATGCTAAAATTTGGGCATCACATCACGGCGGTACTGAATTGCCAGCTTAGATTAAGATTTACGCTGAATCACCGAAGGATATAGCATGGCCGGATTAAACAACGAAAAATGCGAGGCGTGTCGCCGAGATTCACCCCATGTGACTGACGAAGAGGTGGCCCAACTGCAGCCGGAGATTCCCGACTGGGAGTTGACCCATGAAAACGGCATCCCGAAGTTGGATCGTGTCTTCAGGTTCAAGGATTTTCAGCAAGCTTTGTATTTCACATCAGAGTTAGGAGCCTTGGCTGAAGATCAGGGACACCATCCCCGCCTGACCACCGAGTGGGGCCGGGTACAGGTAACCTGGTGGACGCATAAGATCCGGAACCTGCACCGCAACGACTTTGTTATGGCTGCAAAATCCGACCAGGTATTTCTGAACTTAGGGGACAACGATCGGGACTAGGTATGAGAGTAACCTACCGGCTGGCTACAGAAAAACTAGCTTCGGTGGCGTCAGAAGCCGCTTGGGCAGAGGGCATGGGCTACGATTCCATGTCCGCCAATGAGACTGCCCATGATTCTTTCTTGCCGCTGGCTCTGGCTGCGACTTCTACGAACCGGGCGATTCTGGAGACGCGAGTCGCCATAGCCTTCCCACGCTCGCCGATGATTACCGCTTACCTGGCTCGAGACCTACAGGATCTGTCTGAAGGCCGCTTCCGGTTGGGTTTGGGCACCCAGGTGAAGGGTCATATCATGCGCCGCTTCTCCACCGACTGGGAAGCGCCAGGACCCAGACTCAGAGACTACGTGAGGTCTCTGAAGGCGATTTGGCATTGCTGGCAGACCGGTGAAAAACTGGAGTACCACGGAGACAGCTACAACTTCTCGCTGATGACTCCATTCTTCGATCCTGGCCCGAGTGAATTTCCCGCACCCGAGGTGTACACCGCTGCGGTAAACGCCTACAACTGCCAGGTGGCCGGTGAGGTCTCCGATGGGCTGATGCTCCACAGCCTCACGTCTCCGGAGTACGTGCGAAAGGTGGTTCGGCCGGGGCTGGAAAAAGGCGCCCAGAAGGCTGGCAGAAACGCCGGTGCGTTGAAAGTCACCGGTGGCGGGTTCATCATCACTGGATCCGACAAATCAAGCATCATCGCGATGCAGGCGGAGGTCCGACGACGGATTGCTTTCTACGCCTCCACCAGGTCATATTTCCCTGTTCTTGAAGCCCACGGCTATCTTGAGATAGGCCAGGTGCTGCATGAGATGTCTTTGAAGGGCCAATGGGCCGAGATGGGGGAGTTGGTCTCGGATGAGATGCTGGACGCCTTCTGTGTCTCCGGGGAATACGACGAGATCGCCGACAAGTTTGTGGAACGCTACGGGGGCTTGTTGGACGAGGTGAGTTTCTCGCTATATTGCGAGAAGAAGCCGGACGAGACCCAAATGAGGAAGATGATCCACAGACTACAAGAGCTGGAATAGGTCAGAAAAGTTCAACAATAGGAACATTTTCTCGAATTGCGCATTAAGCCCTCGGCGACTTCGCCGAGGGCTTTGTTTTTGTGGCCGTTGGCTCCGAGATAAGAGACAGTAGCTCGTTAAAAACCCGCGAGGATATCGGCACCATATTTCTGGTCTGTTGGCGGTGAAAGCGGCGGTGCAATATCAACGATGAATGGGAGAAGGCGTATGGCGGATGTGGCGGTGGCTTCTGGCCCGTTCAAACGGGGCAATGAGACCGATTTGACGTATGACTTGAAGATGGCTGCCCGGGAGTGGTTGTACCGTGAAGCTGACTGCCGGGTCATTGTCCTGGAGGTGAAACTGGATGGCCCGGGTGGCCTGACAGTGGACGTGGCTGCGTTGGTGCCGGAGAATACCTTTTACATCATCGAGGTCAAATCCAGCAGATTGGATTTTCGTGAGACGGCTGACCTGCCCCAATCTTTGTACCAGTCGCTATGTTAGTCCCACAAGTTCTGGGACAGGTTCGGCTGTCAGCACTGCCTTGGGTGCCGGCGGTCTGTAGCCCAGCGAGCTGCGGGCCCTGATGTGGTTATAGGTCTTTCTGTACCGCTTGGTCAGTACTTGCACTTTCTTCAGTGTGTAGAATATCGCCCGGTTTAAGAGCTCGTCCATCAGCTTCCCATTGAAGCTCTCCACGTACCCGTTCTCCCACGGCGAGCCAGGTTCTATGTACAGCGTTCTTGATCCCATCTTACCCAGCCACTCCCTTGTCGCCTTAGCGGTGCATTCCGGTCCGTTGTTTGACTATATGTGATCGGGTACGTCCCTTCTGGCCATCAGGTCAGCCGCCCGCATCATGGACGAGTCAGACGGTGGTCAAATTCCGGTGTCTGAGCTTTTGCGACAAATTGCCAACGACCCGCCAAACTCAGAGCATGAATACGCGAACTTTGGACGAAGGACCCTGAAAGGGTTAGACGATGGAGACCAGATATTTGAAGTGCTTTGGAAGGAGCTCACAACCGAGTGGCTGTGTTCTCCTATTATCAGTTAATTTAAAAACGCTCCGGCGAAAGCCGGAGCGTTTTTTGTTCGGGATCGCTGTGAACTTTTCGTTCTTGCTACCGGTGCATCAACTGCCACTCCAGTGAGCCAAGGTCGAATTTGATTC
>CAYVIG010000015.1:12565-20342 GCA_964451445.1 uncultured Dehalococcoidia bacterium | reverse complement strand
GGTTCCGATCTTGTCCGGTTCGCAGGTGTGCCAGATGTCCATGGCCCGGAAGTGGGACCGTGGCGAATTCTCAAAGCCGACACCGTGGATGATGGCCATCTTTCCCTTGTCGTAGATATCCTTGAACTGGTCTATGTCCGACCGGAAAGCCAGTTCATGGTCGATGGGGACAACCTGGTGCTCAGGAATGTTGACTTTGGGACGGGCATCCCAATAGTGGCCGTTGGTATACGGAACGATCGTGTTCAGGTAATCGTTGGCTCCGGTTAGTTGCAGTATGACCAGGACTGGGTCTTTATTTGTTAATGCCATTTTTTCTCCCCGCAGCGTCTTTGCCGGGCAATTGGCTAGGCGAACTGATAATCCCTTGATGCGGCGATCAATGCCAGTAGCTTGCCGATTCTTTCTTCGGAAAACTGAATCTCTTCAGGGGTATCCCAGGTAAGGTCTCCCCCGTTCAGAGCGTGGGTCAGCAGCTCTCTTAGTGTGGTGTCGCTAACCTGCAGTGGACCCATTGAATCTAGGCAGACAGCGACGAATGTTTTGGGTGACTGGGACTTTTGTAATTGGACCCGGTCTATGATCGCTCTGACTCCCGGATGGGATGTATCTCCCATGACTCCCGCCGCAAAATTCACTCGGCGCATCAACGCTCCGGCATCGATCCAGGCGGCGCCGGCGTGCCAACCCTCCACGCTGGGAGGGTTGAGCAGTTCCTGACCCTGCCAGGCGCATTCCAGTGCCAGGTTGTTGAACCCCGGCCTGAAGCCTTCATAGTTACCGGCCATGCGCACGGTTCCGACAATCAATTCCGCCGGGCTTTTCACTCTGGCATACATGGAATTCTTGAAGAAATCCGAGTTGAAGAGCACCCGCAGAATGGATCTGATGTCACCTTGGAATTCTTCGTAGGCGTCGACCAGTATTTGTATCGCATCAGGGTCGTTGGGAGGTGTGGAATTCCAACTCGAGACGTCCGGCTCGTCGGCGACAAAGAACCGGTACAAGTGGCGGGCCAGGAATCGGGGCGAAGCCGGTTGGTTCACAATTATCGCCATGATGTCTTCGCCGTTCAGGTTTCCTGTGTGGCCCAAGAACGTCTTTTCCTCGTTGTCGTGGTCCTCGGGTTTGTACTCGAAATTCCAATAGAAGCGACCCAGGGGATTGCGGGGAATCTTGGGTGCAATGGTCCAGCCGGTAAAGGCCCGAGAAGCCTCTTTGATGTCTTCTTCGGTGTAGTTACCCACGCCCAGGGAGAAAAGTTCCAACAGTTCTCGGCCCCAGTTCTCGTTGATGGCACCGTCGTGGTTGCCGTGGTTATCCAGCCAGAAGATCATGGCGGGTGACTTGGCAAGTTCAACCAGAAGGTCGCGGTAGCTACCCAGTCCGTATTCGCGGAACATAGCTATCTGGCGTCCGATCTCCGGCGGGTTGTCCACCTTGGAGTTGCTGGTGGCGAACATCTGATGCCAGAACAAGGCGATCTTCTCTTCCAATGGCCGCTGGGTATTGACCATCCGGAACATCCAGTCAGCTTGGCTGATGGGCGGGCCAAGAGCGCCTTCATAGCCAGGGAGGATCCTGTACATCAATTCTTCGTCGATGGCTGGTTGGTTTTCCGGGTGCAGCAGTTCTTCAACCACGGCCTCGTAGCCATTGGCGGCACGTGCTTCCAGGTCGGCGCGTTGTTCGCCGAAACCGGCACGTCTCATAAGGTGGGCCATCAGGGCTACTTCTTGTCGTATGGGCACGTTTGTATCTCCATGGTTCACGCCTGGAAGCCAGGTATTCTCATAATTGACTCTATAGCCGAATTGAGAATGACATCGACCAACTCGTGACATCGTAGGATTGGCGTACGGAAGTGTCAATGTCACCAGCTGCCAGTCCGGCCTATTCTAAAGTATCTTCGGCAGCCATTTTGTGTCTGGTGCAGAGCGTCACCAATCGGTATACTCGGATTCAATGTTGAAACCGATAGCACCCAAAGCACTAGGATTATCCTCATTCTTGTTGATGATGGTGGTTGCTTGTTCCTCCGACGCCACGGCTACTTCCCATCTGCAGATTACTGCGTCTGCGACAATTGTGAGCACTGAGCCCGTGCCAACCTTGCCTACAACATACACTCCGACAATGGCTTCCACTCGGAATGCGACTGACCTTTCCTCGGTGTTTATCCAACTTACAGACCCTTTGGACGAACCGCAGTTTTATTGTCTGGACGTGCCTGGTTCCGGGACTGGCGTCCGTCTGCACGCCGCCATTCAAGTGCACACCTGCAAACGGATTGAGACCGCCCAGGATGAGCTCTTCGCTTTGGATTTTCCCGACGATGGGCAGATATATATGGAAGAATACGACCGGTGCTTGGAGGCAGAAGGGGATGAGGCAGGTTCAGATGTTTACTTACGCGATTGTTCAGATTCGCTAAATCAAGTCTTTACGGTGGATGATGACATCATCTTCCTGGGCGATGGAATACAAGACGGGCTCTGCCTTGCCGCTGATTCCAACCCCGGTATCGCTACTGGAGGACCGAGCCATCTTAGACGTGACATGTCCCTTCAGGCATGTGATTCGGTTGAACCATCCCTCGCCAGGTGGATATTCGGGTTGTTTGACTACTGACCGCCTTGAAATGCGGTTATCAGGGCTATGAAGAAAACAGACATATTACCCCGGCGTTTTGACATAATTGGGAAAACTTAATATCGTGTCTTGGTAATCCTTTTGTTATTGACCCAGCCATTAATGACGCTCTAGAAAAATTCTTAAGTAGGTGGAAATCATGGTAAAGCAGGGTGTGGTACCCGACGATTTGACCAAACCATTCTGGGACGCCGCCAACGCCGGCCGCCTGGATATCCAGAATTGCAGCGCCTGCAATAGACTACACAACCCACCGGTGGCAGCCTGCACACAGTGTAAGTCTGGTGACAGTCTGGAATGGAAACAGATGAGCGGCAAGGGCAAGATCTACAACTATGGTGTGGTGTATGACTGCCCAGTGAGGTTGCTGCAACAGGACCAGCCCTTCAATCTAGCCGTGATCACCCTGGATGAGGATCCTGGTATCCAGATGTACTCGCACCTCCCCGGCACACCTGTGGACGATGTGCCCGTTGGCGCCGCGGTTGAAGTGATCTTTGAAGAAACTGCCAACGGCCAAAAAGTACCCGAATGGCGGGTTGTAGGCTAATCTCACCTCAATTTGAATCGAAAAACTCTGATAGGAGTTCACAATGCCCACTGAAAATGCCCCAGCTTCCATGTACCGAGCCACCGAGGGTCTGGGAGTCTGGGAACACAAAGGTAAAGTAGCCGCCGTTGGTATTGGCCACTCGCCAACCACCCGGCGTTGGGACGGAACCCCCGAGAACACCATGGGGGCCAACAGCATCTTCGCCCTGAGACAGGCCATCGCAGACGCGGGTGTTGACCCCAGTCAGATCGACGGTCTGGTGCTTGATCCGGTAACCACAACCGGAGCCCACTGGCCTCCTGGTGATCCCATTCCCATGGATGTGGTCAACCACTGGAACAAGACCGACGATCCTCTAGACGGCATCGCCAAGCTGAGCGCCGAGTGGATCCTCAAGAACATGCCGGAGCTGACCAACGTCAAATTCACCATGTACGGCCAGGGCTGTTTGTCCCATGCCATTGTCGTTGCGGCCCAGGCCGTCGGCGAAGGGCGTACCCACACCTGCCTTGTTCTCAAGAGTTGGCATAACCTGGAAGGCCGCTATAACCAGTCGGGAATCAGCGCTCAAGACGAAGTCCCAGGCGGCTTCGCCCTGGCACCAGGTCGGACCCTCTGGGGGGCTCCTGGCTCCTACGGCACCGCCCTGCAGTTTGCTGAATATTGCCGCAAGTATGGCAAGTCCCATGACATGATGGCACCGTTCATGGAAAACTCTCGCCGAAACGGCTTGCTGTTCCCAGAAGGTTACTGGGCCCAACACCGCCCAGAACAACTGACTCCTGAGGATTACCTGAACGCCCGCTGGATCGCCAAACCGGCCAGCCTTTTTGACAACGATATCCCAATCATGGTTTCTGGAGCCTATCTGTTCACCGCCGCTGAGCGGGCCAAGGACATGAAGCAGAAGCCGGTTTACATCATCAACCATGCCTCTAGCCGCGGCACCCAACGCAGTGTCCTGCCAACCCTGGACGAGGTCGAGGCAGAAACGGCGGCCACCGGCCGGAAGATCTACGAGGGCGCTGGAATCACAGCCGACGACCTTTCATTCGAGAACATGTATGACGGCTTCTCACTGTTCCACCAGTTCCACATCGAGGGACTGCGGTACCGTGGTATGCAGAACGGCGATGCCCTGGACTTCTACCAGAAGGACATCAGCATCGAAGGCCCTGACCCGATCCTACCCAGTGGCGGTAACATCGGCAGTGGTCGCAGCCGTTTTTGGATGCACACAGACTGCATCCAACAGATTCAGGGTAGGGCTGGAGCACGATCTCTAACCGGCGTGAAGCCTGAGATAGGCGTCTCCGGTGGCCCTATGCCCATGGGCGGCACCTTCACCGTCTGGAGCGCCACCCCGGACTAGCCCGTCCAATTGAGGCACGCAGACAATCGTCCCTTACCCCTCGCAAGGGGTAAGGTTAGGTCTTAGGTCCGACGAAGTCGAGACTCTCGAAAGAGTCGGAGATGGGGTGCTGGCGTGTGTGAAAGCCACTCAGCAGCACCCCGACCAAAAACTAAGGAGAGATGATCCCACTTGCCAATACTCATAAGTTTCGATATCGACGGCACCCTAGAAGTGGGTGATCCGCCCGGCGTACTGACCATGGACTTTGTCCGAAAGACCCAAGAGGCGGGCATCCTGATCGGCAGTTGTTCCGACCGTCCTATTAGCGGGCAACGGGCCATCTGGGAACAGCACGGCATCGCCGTTGATTTCGCCGTTTCCAAGCACCAATTACCCGATGTGAAACAGAGGTTCGACGCTGAGATTTACTATCACATTGGAGACAGGGAAGACCTGGACAAGGGATATGCCCTGGCCGCCGGATTTGAGTTCTTCTGGCCGGACGAAGCAGTCGCGGAGCCCTGGCTCAAGTAAACCAGCAACCACAAAAAGTTGATACAAGGCTGATTGAGAAGATGCAAACTGACAATCAGAACGGCAAACGCCGCAAAGACCGTCCACTAGAGGGAGTTCGCGTTGTGGACTTCACCTGGGTTAGGGCGGGACCCTGGGCCGCTCGTTGGCTGGCGACCCTGGGCGCTGAGGTAATCAAAGTGGAATGGCCGGAGAACATGGATATGCTCCGCCAGAACCGCTTTACCGTCCCCCCTGGCGTGGAGCCAGGCCCCAATTCAACCGGTCAGTTTGCCGATACCAACGCCGGAAAATTGGGACTTTCGATCAATGTCCGACATCCCAAAGGCCTTGATGCGATCAAGAGCCTGATTTCCGTATCCGACGTTGTCATAGAGAATTTCAGTTCGCGTATCATGTCCCGTTGGGGGCTTGGTTACGATGAACTCAAGAAACTACGCCCCGATGTTGTTTACGTCTCTATGGCTGGGTTCGGTCAGACCGGACGGCAGCACTATTTCGGGACAATGGGCCCTGCCGCCCAAGCTCTTTCCGGACTGACCCATCTGTCAGGTTTGCCAGGTGAACAACCTGCTGGTTGGGGTTGGTCGTACCTGGACGACACGGGAGGAATGTACGGCGCTATGTGCGCTCTCACGGCCTTGAAGCATCGCAACAACACTGGACAGGGACAGCACGTCGACCTCTCCCAGATGATTACCGGCATCACCCTGACGGGCTCGGCATTCCTGGACAAGTCGGTAAACGGTCGCGAGTCACGGCGGGAGGGTTATCCCCCAGGAAACCGGACTGTCTGGCCCGGTGCGCCGGTGGTGAATAACTACCGTGGCCCCATCGCAGCCCCCCACAACGCTTACCGAACCCTCGGCGGCGGCTATAACGATTGGTGCGTCATTGCATGCCTTTCCGACGATGAATGGACGAACGTGGTCAAAGTCATGGGCAGCCCCGACTGGGCACAAGATGGCAAATTCGCCACCCTAGATGGCCGTTTGGCAAACCAGGATGAGATGGACCAAGGTATCGAGACTTGGACCAAGACCCTGGCCAAATACGAATTGGCAGACGTCTGCCAGGCTGCCGGAGTTCGGGCCATGCCGGTGCAGAGCTCAGAGGACCGGGTCGAGAATGACCCGCAGCTTCGTCATCGCGGCATGTTCACCGAGGTGAACCATCCAATGCTTGGCGATTGGAAGTTCCAAGGAGCCCCCTTCCGGTTGGACGGCAACAAAGTCGCAGTCAAAGGCCCTCCTCCGATGATCGGTCAGCATACAAAGGACGTCATGGGCGATCTTCTCGGCATGAGCAATTCAGAACTGCTTCAGGGCTATCACGAAGGCGTATTCTGGCCGGAGACCACTCCCAAGTTCCCCTACGTGGAACAGGTTATCGAAGAGGCAAGTAAATGACGTCAACGAATTCCGGGAGTGATCTCCCTGGCCCTCTAGCCGGACTGAGAGTTCTAGAACTGACCGGAGAAAGTGCCCAGTTCTGCGGTAAATTGATGGCTGATCTGGGCGCGGACGTAATCAAAATCGAACCTCCTGGCGGCCAGGAAACGCGTAACGTCGGCCCGTATCTAAACGACGAAGAACACCCTGAACGCAGCCTGTACTTCTGGCATTACAACACCTCCAAACGGGGTGTGACCCTGGATATCACCACGCCTGATGGCCAGGAGGTCTTCAAGAGACTAGCCTCCACAGCTGGTCTGATATTGGAGAGTTTCCCTGCGGGTTATCTGCCGAGTATCGGGCTGGGATACGAAACCCTTTCTGCCGCAAACCCCAGCCTGATAATGTGTTCGGTCACGCCATTCGGGCAGGACGGCCCTTGGCGGGACTACCAGACGTCAGATCTACTTCACTTGGCGGCCGGTGGACAGATGGCATCTTCCGGATATGACGTGGAAGACATACCGGATGCTCCGCCAATCGCCCCGGGCGGTGGGAATGCCTGGCACATAGTCAGCCATTACGCTTACATCGGAATCATGGGCGCGCTTTACCATCGGGACTTCACCGGAGAGGGGCAGTACATCGATGTCTCAGCTCATGAAGCCTGTTCCCTGACAACTGAAGGAGCCATCGCCATCTACCTGTCAACCGGAGATGTGGTGCGTCGGCATACTGGCAGGCATGCGTCGGTGGACATGTCGCCTGGTATCCAGCATGCCACCAATGACGGCGGGTTCATCAACACTACCCGCTCTGGCAGCAACCTCACGCCCGCCAGGATCAAGATACTGGCAACCTGGATGGATGAGCACGGCTTGGCTCAGGACCTGCTGGACGACAAGTACGAGGACCTGAAGGTGGTTGAGGAATCGGGCCAGCATTTTGCCGATGTGCTCAAGAATTTCTTCGCCAACATGCCCCTGGTTCAAGCCTATGAAGGTGGACAGGAGCTGAACTTCCCTTGGGGAGCAGTCCGAACTATGGAAGAGATCATGGGCGACCCGCACCTAGAAGACCGGGAGTTCTTCGTGTCGGTGGAACACCCAGAGTTGAATCAGGAGTTCACCTATCCTGGCGCAGCGGCTATCTACAACGCCTCGCCCTGGCGTATCTCCCGTCGCGCGCCACTGATAGGAGAACACAACTCTGAAATTCTGGGCGGCGAATTGGGAATCTCTGATAGCGGTCTTAACGCTCTGAAGCGGACCGGAGCGATCTAGTCGCCAG
>CAYVIG010000015.1:225-12465 GCA_964451445.1 uncultured Dehalococcoidia bacterium | reverse complement strand
GTTTCTGGTAGACCTGGAAGCGGTGCCGGTTGGTCTCGGACACGTAGAGTCGGCCCTCACTGTCCAACGTAAGCGAGACCGGACCCCAGAAGTATGGCTCTGTCTGCGATGAGACGAGATACGGCGTATTCAGGTGGGGCGGAAGGTCTGGTTTCAGGTTGGAAACCTCCCGTTCAGCCTTCTCTTCAGGGTTGGATTCCAGGTACTCTTCTCCCCACTTGGAGATGGTGGCTTCGCCCCGCAGCAATAGCTTGAAACTGCCGTCTGCTCCCAAAACCTGTACCCGTTCGTTGCCCCAGTCGGCCACGTAGATGAAACCTTCTGGGTCTACTGCGACGCTGGTGGGGCGTTGGAACTGGCCTTCGCCGTCGCCGGAACTTCCGAAGGACGCGAGGAACTCTCCGTCGCTGGTGAATTTCTGTACACGGTCATTCCGCCAGTCGGCGATGTAGACGTTGTTTTGGATGTCCACCGTTGCGCCCCAGGGCAGATTGAATTGGCTGTCACCGCTGCCAAACGAACCCCAGCCGGAGATGAATTTCCCATCTGAAGTGAATTTCTGGACCCGCGCGTTGTGTTGGTCGACAACAATAAGGTTGTCTGAGGAGTCTACGGCGATTCCAGCCGGGCCGTTCAGTTCTCCTTCGCCCGAACCTGACTTGCCCCAATGGCCGATATAATCGCCATCCGTGGTGTATGTGGTTATACGGTGGTTGTACTCATCGGTGATGTGCAGCCTGTTTTGGCTGTCTTTGGCCATAGCCACAGGCCAGGTGAATTGGCCGTCTCCTGAGCCGTTTCCGCGTCCGAACTCGCCCAGGTAATCATCGTCCAGGTTGCAGATGCCGATGCGAATGGCAGAAGCCCTGGCCGGGTCGCAGCGATTTAGGACAAAGACACGGCCGTCATCGACAACTATGTCATAAGGATTGGCAAAGCCACGGCCATTGAAGCCGTTATTTACGATGCCGATGGTCTTAAGGTAATCCAGCGTGATGCTGGGTGATGTGGTCTGTGTACTCAAATGGGGCTCCCTGATTAGGCCAGTTGGTATTCCCGAGTGGCTGCCACCAGCCGCAGCATGTTGCCCACGCGCTGTTCTGCGTCGTCCCCAGGTTGGTGACCATTTAGATCCAGGTCACCCTGCCGTGTGGCGTAGTTCACCAGTACCTCGCGGGTGGCTTCGGAAACCTCTATCGGACCAAGCAGGTCCAGGCAGCCGTCAGCCAGAGCGGCGGGCTCAAGTATCCCTGCATCGGAGTCGGCTTCTAGTCGGTCGATGATCGAGCGCACTCCGGGGCTTTGGATGTTGGACAGTTCCTTGGCGGCGAAGTTCACCCGCTCGACCAGGGCGCCGCTGTCGATCCACTCCGAGCCCTCATGCCAGCCTTCAACAGTCGGCGGCTGGAGGAGTCCCTGGCCCATGTAGAGCATGGTGTTGGAGACTTTCTCGATACCCAGGGCCGGGTTCTGGTAGTTGCCAGCCATGCGGATGGCGCCGACTACCATTTCCACTGGGCCTTTCACCCGGGCGAAACGAGCTTCTTCCGACTTGAAGTACTCGGATTTGAATAGGGCGCGGAGCATGTCGCGGACCTGATACCCCGAGGAAAAGTAGGTGTCCATCATCTCCTTGATGGCCTTCTCACCGTACTCAGTGATCTCATCAGCGGCGAAGAACTGGAACAGCCTGGTTGCTACGAACCTGGCTGTGGATTCCTGCTTGGCGATGATGGCGATGATGTCCTCGCCGTTGAAGCGTCCGGTCTCACCAAGGAAGGTTTTTTCACCGTCGTCATGGTCTTCTTCGCGGTAATCAAAGTGCCAGGCGATACGACCATAAGGCCAGATGGAGTCCTTGGCGGCCCTGATAGCCATGTACTCGGCATTACCCAGAGTCCATCCGGTAAAGGCCCTGGAACATTCCTTGATGTCATCTTCGGTGTAATTCCCGATGCCCATAGAGAAGAGTTCCAGCAACTCACGACCATAGTTCTCGTTGATGGCCTCGTCATGGTTCTCGTTGTTGTCCAACCACACAATCATGGCCGGGTCCTTGGATAGCTCGACCAACAGGTTCTCAAAGCTGCCCATGCCAGAGCGGCGGAACATATCCACCTGGTTGAGCAGGGAGCGGGCCTGGTTCAACTTGGCGTAGCCGGTGGCGAAGAGGCCATGCCAGAAGAGGGCCGTTTTTTCCTCCAGCGGGCAGGACGTACTGATCATGCGGTACATCCAGTAGGCGGCGGAACCGGCCAGGTCGCGCAACTCTGACTGCTCCACGTGGTAGCGGCGGATCAGGTCGTCAGGCATGTTGCCTGGGTCTGAGGGGTTCAGCAGCGCTTCCACTGCGCCGTCGTATCCCAGGGCCATATATTCTTCCAGTTCGCTTCTGGCCGCGCCAAAACCGGCGCGCCGGAGTAGGTGGGCCATCAGGGCTGTATCGTTATTTATCATCACTAATCTCTTTCGAATAAAGAATCAGGCAATTGACGTTGGTGTCGGTTAGGACTCGAAGATGTCGAACTTCTCGAACCGTCCGTTGACGATAGGTGTGGCATCCAATCCGAGCCAGTCTTCCAGGACGTTGGTATAGACCGAACGGAAGTCATTGTTGGAGCGAAGGTCGCCCTCGATCTGCTCTGCTTCGGCCAGAGACGGGTACTCACCGTACATACCGCCGTTCACCGCGCCGCCGATTAGGAATGCGCCGCCTCCTGAGCCATGGTCGCTGCCGGAACCGTTGTCCTTGATCCGGCGTCCGAACTCGGAGAAAACCAGGATGGTGGCGTCGTCTTCGGTGCCATGTTCCTTGAGGTCTTCCATCAGGGAACCGATGGCACCGGCAACTTCGTTCCAGAGCTTGGCGTGGGAGAGCAGTTCGCCCGAATGGGTATCGAACGGCCCATGCTGGGTGTAGAGGACTTTGGCGCCCAGGTTGGCATGAAACACCTGGGAGATGCTTTTCACGTTCTGAGCCAGGGCGTCAGGGGCGTATTCAACGGATGAAGAATACATCCCAGGGGCCGTGCGCAGGATGTCAGCGCCCTGGAGGGCGTCTTTACCGGTCTGACCGAGCAGATCCATAACCGGGTCGCGTCCAGCGGCACCGCCGTACATCTTGGAGAACGCTTCCAGGGTGAACATTCTCAGCTCCTCGTCCTGAACATCGGGAAAGAGACCGTAGGTTTCCAGGTCACCCACCGACGCAACGGAAACACCGGGACAGGCTAGAGCCCTCGGCAGGCCGCGGCCAAAGTTGATGCCGGTGAGGACGTTCTCGCCCAGTGGGTCCATATCCCGTATTGCCCTGCCCAGCCAACCCTCCTTGCCAATGGCATCGGGCTCAGCCGTATGCCAGATATCCATGGACCGAAAATGAGACCGGTTGGGGTTCTCATAGCCGATGCCGTTGATCACGGCGACTTTATTCTCATCCCAGAGCGCTTTAATCGGTCCCATGCTTGGGTTGAATCCAAGCTTGTCAGTGACCGGGATTACCCGGTCCTGGGGGATGTTGACCGTGGCCCGGGAATCGTAGTATCTGCCTTCGACGTAAGGGACGACGGTGTTCAGGTAGTCGTTGCCACCGGAAAGCTGGATTACGATCAGGCTCTTTTCACGCTTGGTGGTGGTCATGGGCGACGAACTCCTATTTGGGAAGAGAAATTACTGTTGAGTTGCTCTGGTACCGAGGGCAATATTGTACCCTGTGTCGCAAGACATTTCGAGGTGTCTAAGCAAGGGCAATCGGAACAACTGGGACCAATCTATATCAAGAAGGTTTCCCAGAATTTTTACGGCTCTTGTATACTGGCGGCACGAAATTGCATTATCCGATTTAAACAGTAAGAAACATGATCAGCGAAGGTGATTCTATGATTAGACCCAAGATGCTCGGTCATTTGGTGATCAGGGTGCGGGACGCAAAGCGCTCCGAAGATTTCTACCACAATGTATTGGGCTTGGAGGTCAGGAACCGGACTCGCGGTGGGAAGATGATCTTTCTCACCAGCAACCCTGAGATCGATCATGAACTCGCCCTGGCTGAATTAGGATCAGATGCAGCTGGCCCGTTTGAAGACCAGGTCGGTCTCTACCACATGGCCTGGGAGCTGGCCGGTATAGACGAACTAAAAGACGCCTACCAGGTGGTGTTGGACAACAATGTCGACGTTGCGGGGTTTGGCGACCACGGCGAGACCAAAGGCCTCTATATTCGCGACCCCGACGGCGTTGAAATCGAACTCTATGCCCTCACGCCTGAATTTGCCGAGATTCCCTTAGAGGAGATACTAACCGGTGGTTCCAGACAAGGTGCAACGGCATGATATCTGTTCACCAAAGATCGCAATAGACTAAAGGAGAGATCATATGTTAGACCATGCTTTGAATGATTCCTTAAGCCGAGTTGGCCAGGGAACGCCCATGGGTGAAACCATGCGCAGATATTGGCTGCCTGCTCTCCTCTCCATTGAGATACCAGAGCCCGATTGCCCTCCCGTTCGAGTGGCATTGATGGGTGAGAGTCTCCTGGCATTTCGCGACACCAACGGGCGGGTAGGCCTGGTCCAAGAAGCCTGCCCCCACCGCCGCGCCAGCATGTATTTTGGCCGTAATGAAGAATGCGGTATCCGTTGCGTTTATCACGGATGGAAGTTTGATGTAGACGGCAACTGCGTCGATCAGATGAACGAGCCGCGCCAGTTCAAAGACCGGGTCAAGATCACCTCTTACCCGACTAAGGACATGGGCGGAGCGATCTGGGCCTATCTTGGCCCTCCTGACAAGATGCCAGCTCCGCCTGAGTTTGAACTCACAAAGGTGCCAGAGACCCACCGTTATATGACCAAGGTATGGCAGGAGTGCAACTGGCTTCAGGCGATGGAAGGCGGGATCGACACGTCCCATGCACCCATCCTGCATCGCAAGCTGACCGATGACACCGATGAGCCGGGCATCTCGCCCAATTCGCCGTTCCTTCAAGGGGCCGCGCCTGACCTAGAGGTGGAAACCACCGACTATGGTTACCGGTACTTCGGAATAAGACCGATGGGCGAGGACAAGACCTTTGTGCGCGGCTACCAGTACATAATGCCTTTCACCCAACTCAGGCCCAGCCGGTACGGCGAAGAGGTGGTCGACGGCCATTTCTGGGTGCCGATGGATGACAACAACGTCATGGTCTACAACTTTGGCTACAGTTGGGGCGCGGCTCCCTTGCCAGAGAGTGAGAGCGCGCTTAAGGACTCGGGCAACAATTTTGAAGAAGACGTAGACCCGTCCAACGGCTTCCGGTCCATACGCAACCGGGGCAACAATTACATGCTGGACCGGGAAGTCCAGAAGACCCAAACATTCACGGGAATTCGGGGCATCAACGCCCAGGACCGGGCCATTCAGGAGAGTATGGGGCCCATAGTCGACCGAACTCTGGAGTTCTTGGGCCCGTCGGATATCGCCATAGTCGAGGCCCGTAAGCTCTTGGAACAGGCGATCGATATTGTCAAAGACGATGGCGAGCCACTGGGAGTTGCGCCCACGTACTACAACGTAAGGGCCGCTGAGGGTCTCTTCCCCAAAGGCGAGGCTTGGCGGGATTCATTGTTAAGTCGGATGCACCCATAACAATCGGCGCGGGCAGACCCTGGTTCTAGCCATTCGCTATCCTTCGGGTCTTGCATAGATAATTCTAAGGAGAACTGATGGCTGAGATATACGTGTTGGGCGGGGGCACACCTACCCCGACCGCAGACCGTTTTGGCAGTTCCCACGTTCTGAAGATCGGCGACGAACTGTTGATGTTCGATTGCGGGCCGGCGGCGACCCACAAGCTGGTGAAGGCCGGTCTTTTCCCTACCCAAGTCGACAACCTGTTCTTCACCCACCACCACTTTGACCACAACATCGATTATCCGTGTTTCCTGCTCTGCCGTTGGGATCAGGCTGCGGGGAACGCCAACGAGTTGAACGTCTACGGCCCTACGCTAACCGAAGAGATAACCCTGGGCTTGATCGGCGAAAACGGTGTGTTTTCTCCCGACTGGCGGGCACGGGTTGGGCATCCTCTGAGCCAGCAGATTTACGTCAACCGCGGCGGAACCCTCCCCCGGATACCGCCTAACCCCCAGGCCAAGAACGTTGGCCCGGGCGAGGTTGCTTCCGGGAAGAACTGGGAGGTGACTTCCGCTCCTGCCGAACATGTCCAGCCGTGGCTGGATTCACTGGCCTACCGGGTGGACACTCCTGACGGCAGCGTGGTCTTCACCGGAGACACCCAACCATGCCAATCGGTGATCGACCTGGCAAGAGATGCCGACATGATGCTCTGCATGTGCTGGGACGACCAGGCGGTGATGGCCGAGACCGGAGAGGCCACCGGGCAGTGCGGAACCACCGGCGCGGCGGAGATGGCCCAGGAAGCAGGGGTTAAGAAGCTGGTGCTGGTACATATGGGGCCCGGGCTGTCAGCCCAAAACCCCTTCTACAACGCCAACCAGGGTATGCAACGCATCTACCAGGGAGACATAGTCTTCTCCGAGGAACTGCTCAAGATCGACCTATAACAAACCTGGTCTAGCGGTGCCAGCCCATGCCCTGGAAGTAACCCCGTAGGTAGGCGACCTGCCCGCCGTGGACGATGTTGTCCCAGACCAGGATTGCCAGCGCCTCTTCCATCGGCATCGTTTGCGTCGGCGCTGTCCATGGAATCTCTCTTCCCATGTCTGACTTCGGAATTGATACTATATAGGCGGCCGCCGCGCTGTTCGCTGCGTTGAAGTAATCTATCAGGACTTCTTTGGACGGCGCTTGCCAAGCAGAGACCTTTTCGCTGGACCAGCCCATGCCCATGTCCTCTGGTTCATCGGGCATGTTGAACTTTTCATACCAGTGGCCTTTCGACCATATCTGCGGCACATCTTGTAGGCGCATGTGAATCAGTCGGTCGGTGACCCGGGCCATGTGCCAGATCAACCAACTCATGGAGTTTGAGTCCTTGTTGGGACGCGACGACAAGAGCGGTTCTTCAACGTCTGAAACCGCTGAGATTACCATTTGCCAGTTGCGTTCCAGTGCTGAGACGGTGGTTCTATTACCAGACATAACATTTCTCCAAATTAACTTCTTGAGTTGCCAATCTAATCCTGAACATACTCGTCTTGGAGTTGGATGAACTCGTTGGTTCGGTTGACGGCCCGGAGTAACTCACTAGGAGCCTGCCGATCCGCCAAGTCTTCCATTGCTCCACCATCTTGAAGGTGCTGATAGCTGTCGTAGATGGCTTTGACGGCAACCGCGAAGGTCGGGTTTCCCAGCATGAGCAGCCTTACTCCGTTTGCCGCCAGGAAAGCAGAGTCGTTCCGTGCTTCGATGGGTGGGTTCAAGATGGTGATGGGCAACGTCGTTGCGCCGTGGGCGGCCTTGATCTGCTCTTTGCTCTGAACCCCAGTCAGCATCACGGCATCGGCGCCGGTCTGGGAGTAAGCCGAGAGGCGGTCCAGGGCTTCATCCAGTGGAACCAGTCCAAAGGCGGCAGAACGAGCGACAATTACAGTGGTGGGGTCGACCCGAGCAGCCACCGCAGCCTTTAGCTTGCCCACCTGCTCTTCCTTGGTGATCAGTCCAGGGTTTTGGATGTTAAACTTCTTGGGCACGAAATTATCTTCGATCTCGATGCCGGCAACACCCACCGCCTCCAGTTCCCGCACGGTGCGCATGACATTAACGGCGTTTCCAAACCCGTCTTCGGCGTCGACCATCAGGCTCACATCTGCGATGCGGGTGATGCGGCGGCAATGGTCAACCACGTCTGACATATTGGTCAGAACTATGTCTGGGACCCCCAGATTTGCCACCTTCCCCACCGAACCTGAGAGCACACAAACCTCGTACTCGAGCATGTGGGCAATACGCGCCGACAGCGGATCGAAGATGTTTGCTGCCAGAGTGCAGGTGTCTCTCGCGAGGACCTGCCTAAATTTTTCGCGAACTATAGACATGGAAGCCACCTCGATTTCTCAAACTCGCTCAATGATACCTGTTGTGGCGATATGTGCCCCATCCAGCATGAGAGTGCGAGAATCGAATCCTGACAGTGCCGAACGACAGGTGCGAGCCTGACTTAAATTTGGATGTAATGCTCAACTATCGAATGTCTCTGAACACGTTTGAGGTCTAAATGACGATTTTATGGCTTGGCGATGAAGATTGCCATGAAGTTCAAAGAGTAGGCGGCAAAGCTGCGAGCTTGAGCCGTTTGGCCGCGCGTTACAGGGTACCAGCAGGTTTTTGTCTTACCCCCGAGCTTTATCATCAGTTGTTGAACAACTCCGGCTAGGACCCACAATCGGCCGTAGTCTCGCTCCAAGACCTGATTGACGTGGTTTACCGTGAATATGAGGATATGACCGCCAGGTGCGGGAGATCAGCCCCGGCAGTAGCCGTCAGGTTGTCCGCCCTGGTCGTCCGCGCTGAATGAAGGCGGAGGTGGCACGTCATCCGCTGGCCAATACGATACCTACCTCAACATTACCAGATCTGAAGCCATTGCTGATGCCATCGTGAAATGCTTGGGCTCTGTTGGTGGCGAGCGGATGAAGAGCTACCGCAAGGAACATGGCCTGCCCGCCGACAATCTGGGCGTTGCCATGTTGGTGCAACAACTGGTCTCAGCGGATGTATCAGGTGTGGTCTCCAGCGCTAACCCGATCACCGGTAATCGTGATGAGGTCATGATCAATTCAACTTGGGGGCTTGGCGAGAGCCTGGTTTCCGGCATGGTCACACATGACACCTGGAACGTGGATAAGTCGAATTCAACTCTTAAAGATAAATGCATCTAGCTATTTCTGGTCAGGACGTTTCGGTAGAGGTTCTGGTCCCCAGGTTGTCACTCGTCGGCTTGGGACTGGGTTTGGCTTCACCAGGATTACAGATATCGGAAGTCGAGGCGGTCTTGGCGGAGCATTCCGGTTCGGCTGCCGGATTGTACTCGACCAGCCGGTACCTTGGTAGCATCACCGAGTCTGCGATCATCGCCGGAATCCTTGGCGCCAGTGACGTTAATGTTGAGGGTTGGGGTTTTTCTTCGTGCTCTGTTTGAGCACTGCAGTAGCGACGACAATTGCCAGATTTGGTCTGAAGGGCCGGTCTGCATAAAGACCTGTTTTCTCGATCTCTGTTGGACAGAATAAAAGGCCCGGCCATGATTGGCCGGGCCTTTTATCTTCGTTGCTGGGCGGCCTGTTGGGCTAGTCGTACGGTGTGAGTTTGATCTGCTTGAGCGCAGGAATCACTTCCTTGCCTAATAGCTCGATGGATCGCATGGAGTCTTCGTGCTTCATGGGGCCTTCATTACCGTAGATCAGCAAGTAGCCAGGGTTGAGGTTCTCGACGACATACTTCAGTTTCTCGATCACTGAGTCCGGCGTGCCGACGATGACCACCCTTGCCTTCTGCTGTTTCTCGTATGACTGGGCTTCGCCCATGTTTCCTGCGAAGACGCCGGTGGGGCGGGCGCGTTTCACCGCGACGGCCTCCCGTGACTGGTAACCGGGCGGGTCCACGTGCTCCCTGGGGCCTCGTTGCCGATGCCCTTCAGTCCAGACGAAGTTTCGGCCAATCTCCTGGGCCTTCTCCTCGGTGTCTGCTACCAAGACCTTGAGCAGATAGCCAAAGTGCTCCGGTCCGGCCTTGTAACCAGCTTCCTGGGCGGTGTCGATGTAGATCTGCTTCAGCCACTCGGTCGTTTCCATCACGGCGCCCAGGTTCATGTATGGATGGCCGTGTTGCGCGGCCCATACCACGCTCTCGGGGCTGCCGGTGCCGGGGAACCAGATATCTGGGCGGGGTTTCTGCATCGGCATCACCCACGGATTGACCACGCGGTATTGATAGTGCTTCCCCTCGTAGCGGAACGGGCCAGGCTCGGTCCAGCACTTGACGATGAGGTCGTGGGCTTCTTCGAATCGTTCTCGGTTCTGGGTCGGGTCGATGCCTGCTTGCAGTGTCTCGACGGCTCCGCCGCGAACGAAACCTGAGATTATCCGGCCTCCGGAATAGCAGTCCAGCATGGCAATCTCTTCGGCCATTCTGATGGGGTCGTTTACTGCGATCACGTTACCGAGAATGGCGATCTTGGCCTTCTTGGTGACCTTGGTTAGGACGGCCGCATCAAGGTTGACCGCCGGTTTGCCGCACCAGTAGGCCGAGTGGTGTTCGTTGGTCATTATGCCGTCGAACCCTACCTCGTCTGCCAGGGCGTACTGCTCGTGGTATTGATTGTAGAGCCTGTGGGCTTTGTCGGGGTCGAAATGGGAGTTTGGGAACGCCAGGCGTCCCGAATCGAATTTTTCCAGCTCTCCGTCTGAGATATATCCTTGGGCCTGCTCAGAAAACCAATAGACTTCCATTTGATCTCTGGGCCTACTTAGTTGATCAACCATTGTTTCCTCCCAAGCTTTTGCTGGGGACACTATAACCGAAAGCGGGCTGGTAGGCAGCCTGGAAATTCAATTGACTTCCCGTGGAATCTTGGCGAGTAGAGTAGAAACTGGCTTCATGCATGAATGTTACGTATTCCGGCATTAATTAGTGATAATTACTACTTTTACTATCCTTGACATGGTAATTCTCTCTCCGTAGCATGTAGCCAACTTATATTTGAATTATCATCTCGCAAACCCTTGGCTTCACAAATCCGATTTGCGATCAGTAAGGGGGAACCGATGCCAGATAAGACTGGAATTGCTCTCATGGGACATCTCATGCGGCGTGCCGGGTTTGGCGCGTCCAGGCAGGAGTTGGAAGAGAGAGCGACCAAAGGCTATGAGGCCACGGTGGAAGAACTGCTCCATCCTGAAGAGCAACCGCCGATTGACGAAGATATCTTATTTCGGTACCTGCCCGGGTACGAGGGTGCCCTAGCCCCGCCCATCAACCAGGCAGAGTGGGTTTACCGCATGGTCAACACTCAACGCCCGCTGGAGGAGAAGTTGGCGCTCTTCTGGCACCAACTCTTCGCCACCGGCAACTCCAAGGTGGACAATCCCCCGGAGATCACCCAGCAGATAGCCATGTTTCGGCGTCAGGCGTTGGGCGGCTTCCGTGAGCTGTTGGTCGAACTGGCCAAGAATCCGGCCATGATCTATTGGTTGGATAATAACGGCAACCATAACGGCTCTATCAATGAGAACTGGGGCCGTGAGTTGCTGGAACTGTTCTCCATGGGCGTCGGCAACTACTCCGAAGATGACATCAAAGACGCCTCCCGTGCATTTACCGGCTGGACCATCGAGCCGAAGATTCCTAGGAACCCACTAGGACGGTTCTATTGGAATTTTGAGTACCGCCCCGAAGACCACGATAACGGCGAAAAGAATTTCCTGGGCCACGTTGGTAATTTCAACGGGGAAGACATCATAGACATAGTTGTCAAACAACCTGCCACCGCCCGCTTCCTGGCCAGGCATCTGTATAACTTCTTCGTCGCCGACGAACCCCAAGTTCCCAGTTGGAACATCAACCCACCCAACGACCAGGACGCTATTGACCAACTGGTCGCCGCCTATGACGAATCGGACGGCAACCTGCGGGCGATGCTCCGGGTGCTGTTCAACTCTGATTTCTTCAAGAACGCCCGATTTGCCCATGTGAAAAGCCCGGCAGAATTGGTGGTCAGCACCGTTCGCCTGGCTGGCAATTTCCAGGGCCCGCGACCCGGATTCAACAGTCTGGCCTTCGAGTGTAATTACCAAGGCCAGGAGTTGCTGAACCCACCTAGCGTGGAAAGCTGGCATACGGGCGGGGAGTGGATCGACGGCGGAGCGCTGGTCCGCAGGGTGAATTTCGCCGCTGGTCTCATGGGCGACATCTCACTTCCCGGAGTGAAAGCCATCATCTCCGACCTCAAACAGCGGGGCGCAATCACCCCCCAGGAGTTTGTGGACGGCTGCCTGGACCTGGTGGGGCCGCTGGATTTCAGCGAGTCTACTAAGACCGAACTCCTCAATCAGGCGGCCGAAGACGGCGGCCTGAATTGGGATTCGGAAGCAGAGTCTGAAATATCAAAGCAGAAGATAGGAGTGATGCTGGCGTTGATCGCCGCGTCTAGGGATTTCCAATTCGCTTAAACCCATTTATCCATTGATATTCAAGAATATTCGGGACGAGGTGAGGACATGACTGCAAACAAGAAAGACCCGGTGTTGGTGATACTGCAACTCACCGGGGCGAACGACT
>CAYVIG010000015.1:0-215 GCA_964451445.1 uncultured Dehalococcoidia bacterium | reverse complement strand
ATCCCGTATACCAACGGCCATTATCACGACAACCGACCCAAGGTTAGTATCCCCCAGGACAAGGTACTTCCCATTGACGATGAGCTGGCCTTCAACCCCAATATGGCCCCGTTCAAACAGATGTATGACGACGGTAAGGTTGCCATCATCCACGGTATCGGCTTTGAAAACTCACCGCGCTCCCACTTTAGGGCCATGGATATCTGGCACACCTG
>CAYVIG010000014.1:0-20761 GCA_964451445.1 uncultured Dehalococcoidia bacterium | reverse complement strand
CATGCCGATCTGCGCAACGAATACATGGGGACCCCCTACGGGCACGCCTCCGCGGCCCGCAGGGCCTATGAGTGCTGCCCCATTGCCCTAGCCGGTATCCGCAGCATGAGCCAGGAAGAACACGACTTCATTCGAGAGAACGACATCCCCGTGTGGTACTGGAATCCTAGCTCAGACAACGGTTCGTTAGAGTCGGTCCTGAATACCCTAAGTGACTCGGTCTACGTGAGCGTTGACCTAGACGTGTTGGACCCGGCCCTGATGCCCGCCGTTGGCACACCCGAGCCAGGCGGGATGGCTTGGCATCAGCTGGTCTCGCTGCTAGGCAAGGTTGCCGAGTCTCGCCGCATCGTTGGCTTTGATGTGTGCGAGCTGGCCCCGGCGGACGGACCGCCCGCTTGCTCATACACCGCCGCCAAGATGGTCTACAAACTGGTGGCGTACGCCTGCGGCAACCAGAAACCAACTCCCTGACATCCAACTACCCAAGACCTGATTCCGATCCAACTGGCCCCGCTAGGAGCCCATTCCCTGGCTATAAATTTTTGTGAGATGCTAAGTTAATAGAATCTATCCATTTTGGGGGCACGTACAAATACTGAATCGTATATTGGGATAAGGGCTTGATGGGCGTATCACTGCGGTTGGGAAAGATATTTGGCATCCCGGTAGAGGTGAAAATCAGCTGGATCCTGGTATTCCTGCTGCTGACTTACCTGCTGGCCGGCGAATTTGAAGACCCTAGATTGCGGTGGTCAGTGACGCAGCGGTGGGCTGTCGCCATGATTACCGTGGTGCTCTTCTTCCTCTCAGTGCTGGCCCACGAACTGAGCCATAGTGTCATTGCCCTGAGCAAGGGTATTCCCGTTCGGGGCATCACCCTGTTCATATTTGGCGGGGTATCGCGCTTAGACCGGGAGCCCGAGCGTCCCGTCACCGAGTTCATGGTTGCCCTGGTTGGCCCGCTGATCAGCATCGTGCTGGCGGTGATATTGGGAGCAGCGTGGTTCCTGCTTGGGCGGGGGGGCTCATCGGTGGAGGTGATTCTAGTGCTATTGGCTTGGACCAATCTGAGCCTGGGAGTATTTAACCTGGTGCCCGGCTATCCCTTGGATGGAGGACGCCTTCTGCGGGCAAGTATCTGGGGGCTTACCGGAAATCGCCGGACGGCTACGAGGATCGCCTCTGCCATGGGGCTGGCCGTTGGCGGGTCTATGCTACTGGGAGGGGCTGCTCTCGCGGTGTTTTTGGAGCCGATAGACGGGGTTTGGTTGGCGATTGTCGGGGCGTTCTTGTTTTCCATGGCCAGGAACAGTTTTCCCGGATAGGTTCTGCTGGTTATGATAGAGAGTCTTTTGGAAATGTGAGCCATAGCACTCGGACTCAAGATGTCAGGTTGCAGCTATGCTAAAATGGCTTCACCAGCGAGATGCGGCTAGTAACGCGAGTTAAATCGCTAATTACAGATAAAGAAATTAGATACGGATAACAATGACGGTTGAAGGCACGGTATACCTAGATCACGCAGGCACCACCTCCCTGGACCCCAAAGTCCTGGAAGCTATGATTCCGTTTTTCACAGAACATTTTGGCAACCCTTCCAGTATCCACTCTGTGGGTCAAGCAGCCCGCTATGCCCTGGATGAATCCCGCGAACGGGTAGGCAAGGTACTGAACTGTCGCCCCAGAGAAGTGGTTTTCACCGGCAGTGGTACTGAGTCGGACAACGCTGCGATCCACGGAGTGGCCACAGCTCTCAGAGAGACGGGCAACCATATCATCACCTCCAGCGTGGAGCATCATGCCGTGCTGCACTCCTGTCAGTACCTGGAATCCCTGGGGTTTGAGATCACTTACGTCCCGGTGGACTCCAACGGAATGGTCCAGCCAGACGCGGTGTACGACGCCATCAATGAGCAGACCACCCTGGTAACGATCATGTACGGCAACAATGAGATTGGGACCATCAACCCCATCTCTGAAATCGCCAAGTCGATCAAGAAAAAGGCTGAAGAATTAAACCGGACCATCGTATTTCATACCGATGCCGTTCAGGCCGCCGGATATCTTTCGCTGGATGTGGCCGAACTGGGAGTAGATTTGCTCAGCCTCTCCGGACACAAGTTCCACGGCCCCAAGGGCACAGGTGTGCTCTACATAAAAAGGGGTACCCCCTACCTCCCACTGATTCATGGTGGTGGGCAGGAACGGGAGCGCCGCTCCGGCACGGAAAACATACCAGGGATCATTGGTCTCTCCTTGGCCTTGGAGTCCGCCAACAACGTTCGAGAAGAGACCAGCGCCCGGTGCGCGGCTCTTAGAGACTTGATAGTGGCGTCGGTGCTGGAACTGATACCAGGCACCCGACTGAACGGACACCCCACCGAGAGACTTCCCAACAATGCGAACTTCTCCTTCAGCGGAATAGAGGGTGAACCCATCTTGTTGGGCCTGGACATGGCCGGAATCGCCGCTTCAAGTGGTAGCGCGTGTAGCTCTGGTTCACTGGAGCCTTCCCATGTCTTGCTGGCGCTGGGCCAGTCGGCTGAGATCGCTCGCGGCAGCCTTCGGTTGACCTTGGGGCGCGAAAACACGGAAGAAGAAATGGA
Organism: uncultured Dehalococcoidia bacterium; assembly: GCA_964451445.1. Classification (GTDB taxonomy): domain Bacteria; phylum Chloroflexota; class Dehalococcoidia; order Lucifugimonadales; family UBA3495; genus UBA9611. The sequence continues at coordinate 18,152 of CAYVIG010000014.1, read as the reverse complement.
ATACCTGCTGGGAGTGTTGGTGGACCTGGTTCAACGGCTGCGCCAATTGCCCAGCCTGACTACAGCCGGCTCATAGACCCGACTTCCCGTCGGCCACGTATTCCAATCGATATCTAACCAAACACAAAAATACTGGCATACTGGACAACGTTTCCGTTTGCCTGGAGAATCGACTTGATTTCAAAGCGTTTATTTTTCCTGCTCTTCCTAATCTTGATGCCAGCTTTGGTTACGGCATGCAGCGACACATCATCGTCCTTGGGGCAATACCATGAAGGCCGGATCCTTCTGCTGAATGTGCTAGAGATGGAGACGACTGACGAACTGCGTTACTCGACCATCGACCCAACCGATGTGATCCGCAAATGGCGTATCAAACCCACTTCAGACAAGAACGAGTTGCTGCTGATGCGGCTCAAGGTGGAGAATCACGTGGCGGTGAACGCGGTATTCGTCGCCGACGCACAGGCTGCGCTCATCGGTGATTTCTTTCAGAACGACTACCGTCCATTGAGCGTGACCGACTCTGTGTTCTTGGATTCCAGAGGACAGAGTGACGCCACGGTTAGTATGGAGGCCGGGGAGTGCTTCGACCACGTGCGTATGATAGTGAATGCTGGGTCCACCGTTAATTGGGCCAACGACGGCGATACCGAGTCGTCGATCCAATTTGGCCCTGGTGTGATACCAGGGTTTGCAGTGGACCAAGTACCACTGGCTCCTGGCGCATCCACCTCCCATCGCTTTGACCAGCCGGGTACCTTCAACTATCAGTGTAGCGGGCCTGAAGGTGCTGCCCAAGCGGCCCAGATACTGGTCGAGCCAGCGAACTCTGTTCGGGAAAACAATGAAAAGAACATCCTCTTCCTGGAAGGCCCATTCGAGCTGAAAATGGATACCTCGGTCGATGGCTGGATGGTCTTTGAAGTCCCCAAAGACACCAAGATTCGGGACCTTCGTTGGCGGGCCGGAGACAGCATAACCATCCGATTCTAGGCAATCTAAACTTGCTGCGGTCGAATGGCGCTCCGCTACTATCTCTGCGTTATTTGAAGACCCAATAACAGGCTGTCTCCGGCCAGGCGGTCTAGAGTTGTGTCGGGGTAGAATCTAGGACATAAACGACCCTGGCGGAGTTCTAATGCGCCGGTTCCTGGAAATGCTGGTCTATGGTGGTAAGAGGAGAACCGAAGCCTCGGCCTCGCCACCAGGTTGGCGGCGTCTCTTTCACGTGGTGGCCGGGTCATCCATACCGCTAGCTGGCATCATTTTCAGCGAGACGTTCATGATCTGGTCCCTCGCCTTTTTGGCGGCCGGCGGACTGGCCCTGGACTTGGTCCGGTTCCGGATAGGCCGGCTGAATGCTCTTTTCCTCCGAAGTTTGGCTCCTTTGTTGAAAGAGGACGAATCAGCCCATATCACAGGCGCAACCTACTTGGTCATAGCTGCGTTGCTGGTCTTTGTGCTCTACGGGCGAGAGGTGGCAATACCGGTGATGTTCTTCCTCTCTCTAGGCGACCCTGCTGCCGCTATAGTCGGCAAGCGGATGCCAGGACCTAGGTTTCGGCAAAAATCTCCCCTGGGTACTGTAGCGTTTATCGCCGTTGCGTCAGGGGCAGCGGCGGTGCTGGTGGAGGCCAATAGCATCGACCATTACTGGGCGATATGGGTGGGTGCTGCGGTGGCAGGAGTGGTTGAACTGGCGTCTATACCGCCAGATGATAACCTTGCGATCCCCATCTTGGCTGGGACTGCCATGTTCTTGCTGGGCACCTGAACTACAGTTCAGCGAATCAGGCCGCTCCGTTAAATGTGATGGTCTCTGCCCGTTCCCGCTGGAATTTCACGTACGCCTGTTTGCTCAATAGTGGCCTGTGGTTGGCCTTGACTGCCTTGGCCTGTTTGGCGCCGTCAGCCAGCAGATCGATAACCACCATGGCCATGATCTTGGCTGGGTTGATCACTGCAGATTCGTAGTCGGTGATCACGTATTCACTGCTATGCCCAGGGCCCACTGCACCCGCAGTGTAGGGATGACAGGCCGGCATGATGTGGCTAAGGTCTCCCATGTCTGTGGAGCCGCCGCGATTACGACGGGTCGGCATCACCAGTGTTGCATGCTCACCGACCAGGTCAATCGCCGTCCGCCGGAATATATCCTGCAACTTGGTGTCGTGGCGCATGGGCAGGTATCCGGGGATGGTGGTGATATCCACCTTGGCTCCCACGGCGAGAGCGCCAGCGCGGAAGCAACGGTCCACCGCCTTAGAGTTTTCCACCACCGCAGATGGCGTGGCTGACCTGACGCGCCATTCTAGTCTGACATCGGATGGAACTGCGCTGACCGCTGCGCCGCCCCTGGTCATTATGCCGTGGATCCTGACGGTATCGTCGGATTTGTGTGTCTCTCTGAGTGAGTTGATGGCCTGGATGGCAAATGAGGCGGCGTTCAATGCGTTCACGCCTCGGTGGGGCAAGCTGCCCGCATGGGCGCCGACGCCGGTGTACTTTACAAACTTCACCACGTGCCCGTTGCTGGTCCCGCCCATGGCGAACTTCCGCTCACCCATGTCGCTGGCGGTGTGGCACATCATGGCGATGTCCACGTCGTCAAATTCCCCGAGTCGGATAAGTTCTTGCTTGCCGCCTAGGAATTCGACCTTGCACTGCTCGCGCATCTCCAGGCGTTGCTCAACCTCGATGAACTCTTCGGCAGGTACTGCAAAGGGCACGATCTGGCCGGACAGTTGGGAGATGACCTCTGGGTTCAAGAGACCCATGGTCGCTCCCAGCATCATGCCAATCTGACAGTGGTGGCCGCAGGCGTGGGCTGCTCCGGTGTCCGGGTCGGCGTGGGGGTGTTCGGTCACAACCAAAGAGGCGAGTTCACCGATGACCGCCACCGCGGGGCCGGAACCGGCACCGCCGGGGATGCGACCTTTCAGGCCGGTGAGAGCGAGTCCTCCCTGGTGTTGGATGCCCATTTCCTGGAACTTCTGGGCTACCAATTGGGCGGTCTTGACCTCGCGAAAGCCCGCTTCTGGGTTGGCCAGAATCTGCTGGGCCACGCCGATAATTTCTTTCTTGTTCTTATCGATGGTTTCGCAGGCCAGCTTCTTAAGTTCTTCGACTGTAAGTGTGGACTTGCTCATGTGCTATACGACTTTAATCAAAATTGTTGAGTTACTTATGGGTCATGCGCCTTTGAAGGTCTCTTCTGAGGCCAGATTACGCATGAATTTCAGGTACTCGGCGATGGACATATCGGGACGTTGGCCGCCGACGATGCTGTTGCCGTGGGAGGCGTTGTCTCCCAGCAGGTCGATGACTGTGTAGGCCAGTGCCTTGGCCCCTTTGATCACCGCCAGGGAGTAGTCTTCTATCACGTAGGTCGCGCCGTGGCCTAGACCGACGGCCCCGCCGATGTAGGGATGGATCACGGGCATCAGGTGGCTAATGTCTCCCATGTCGGTGGATCCGCCCCGGTGGTTTACATAACTGACGTTGTCCTCACCCACCAGGTCGGCCGCGTTGGCCCGGAAGATCTCCGCCATGCCCTTGTGTTGCTGCAGCGGCATGTAGCCGGGGATGGTCTGAATCTTGACATCGGCTCCCACGGCCATGGCGCCGGCCCTTATTGCCCGGTCCACCTTGGTGTTGGCGTCCATCAGGGCTTCCAAGCTGCGGCCCCGAACAAAGGTCTCCATCCGGACGTCGGCTGGTACTGCGCTGACCGCCTCACCGCCCTTGGTGATGATGGGGTGGACTCTGATGCTGTCCTCGTCCCTGAATGTCTCCCTGTTGAAGTTGATGGCGGTCATGGCCATCATGGCGGCGTTCAGAGCGTTGACTCCCAAGTGGGGGGCACCTCCGGCGTGGGAGGCACGGCCGATGAATTGGATGCGCTTGGCCACTGAGCCGTTATTGGTGTTACTGATGCAGATCTGCTGCTCGGCCGGGTTGCTGGTGGTGTGGAGCATCATTGCCAGGTGGACGTCGTCGAACTCCCCGATACGTACCATCTCCGGCTTGCCGCCCAGGAACTCTATCTTGCCGTCCCGACGCAGGCCGTCCCGGTATTCGATTTCGATGTATTCTTCTGCTGGTACCGCCATGAAGGCTATGCGGCCAGCTAGAGATTCCAGGATGTCTGAATTGGTCAAAGCTGAAGCGGCGCCCAGCATCATGGCGATCTGGCAATGGTGACCACAAGCGTGGGCTGCTTTGGTTTCTGGGTCAGCGTGGGGGTGCTCTCCAACGATTAGGGAGTCCAGTTCGCCCAACACGGCCATGGTGGGTCCGGGTGTGCTGCCGGAAGCATCGGCGCGGACTCCGGTTACGGCCAGCCCGCTCCTTGGCTGAAGACCCAAGGCTCCGAACTGCTCGGCGACCAGTTTGGCGGTTTTGACCTCGCGGAATCCTGGCTCTGGGTTACTGAGTATCGTTTTGGCGATGGAGACAAGGTCTTCGGCTTTGGCGTCGATGATCTCGTCAGCACGGCGTTTCAAGTCCTCTTTCGAGGGCATTGGACATTCTCCAAATAAACCGGGATCCAGTGAGTGGCTATTCGTATCAAGAGACGGCGATTGTACCGAGTAAGATTGTAACAAAGGCAGCTTGGTAAGGGTATAGCGGAGTGTATAATGGCCGAGCCGTGTCTGTGCTCGAGTTTAGGCTTGAATTTTACTTGGATTACCTTTCAATAACACCACTATGAAGATAATCATCGCTCCCCAGGGATTCAAAGGCGGTATCTCAGGCCTGGAAGCCGCTCGCGCCATCGAATGCGGTGTGCTGGCGGCGGCACCAGACACGGATACCATTCTGTTGCCGGTGGCCGACGGTGGTGATGGAACGTTGCACGCCTTGGTGGACGCAACGGATGGAGAGGTATTCACCAGCACGGTGACCGGGCCGATCAACACCCAGGTAGAAGCCCAGTGGGGTGTAATGGGTGACGGCCAGACTGCCGTTATCGAGATGGCCAGAGCTTCAGGGTTGACCATGGTGCCAACCAGGCGGCGCAATCCCAGGACGACCACGACCTTGGGAACCGGGCAGATTCTTAAGGAAGCCATAGATCAAGGCTTCAGTCGGGTAATCGTGGGATTAGGCGGCAGCGCAACCAACGATGCCGGTGCGGGTATGGCCACGGCATTGGGGGCCAAGTTCCTGGATTATGCCGGGAATGCCCTGCCCTCTGGCGGTGCGGCGTTGGCTCGACTTCACCACATCGATACCTCTAGGATGATGGATGCCATCTCTGGAGTGGAGATCGTCGGAGCGACCGATGTGACCAACCCACTCTGCGGGCCCACCGGCGCATCAGAGATATTTGGCCCTCAAAAAGGTGCAACCAAAGAAGTCGTCGCCGAATTGGATGCTGCCCTGGGGAATTTTGCGGATGTGGTCAAACGAGATATGGGCGTTGATGTGTTGGACATCCCAGGCGCGGGTGCGGCGGGTGGACTTGGCGCTGGGCTGATCGCATTCGCCGGAGGCACACTACGGTCGGGGATCGACATGGTCTGTCAGGTGCTGGAGTTCGATCGTCATCTGGAAGGGGCCGATCTGGTCTTTACCGGAGAGGGTCGGGCGGATAAGTCGACAGTGTTCGACAAAGCGCCGGTCGGTGTTGCTCGCCACGCCCGGGCCCACGGGGTTCCCACCATACTTCTAGCGGGCAGTCTCGGTGACGGACATGAAGAGCTTTACAATCATGGTATTGCGTCGATTCTGTGCATTTCAGACGGGGCAATGACCTTTCAGCAGGCTCTTGGGCGAACGGGCAAGATGCTGGAGGGCACTGCCGAGCGGGCCGTGCGGATATTCTTGCTCAAACCCTAGGGAAAAATTGCCTTAGATGATTCCCCTCTCCTGCAGGCTTTCCAACTCCGCATCTTCAAGTCCCAGGAAATGACTGTATACTGTGTCGTTATCGTGGCCTAGGGGCGCTGAACCACGCCAGATTTTACCTGGAGTCTCGGAGAACTTGGGAATTATGCCAATTCCTTTGATTCTGCGGCCAAGCTGCAAGTCGTCCCACTCGGTGTGAATCTCCCTGGCCTGGTAATGGGGGTCTTCTGCGATGTCCTTCGGAGTCATAACTGGGCTGCATCCGACCTGGGCTGTGTTCATGATGGTCACGACCTCTTCGACTGTACGTTCTTCCACCCAGCCACGCAATATGGCATCAAACTCGACCCCGGGTATGGAATCCAGGTTGAGGCGGGCCTCGTCCCAATAGCCGTCGGTGGTGTCCAGGCCCAGCACTTCACAGACACGGTTGAAGACCGTTCCCAAAGCGGCAATCACCAGCCATCCGTCCTGGGCTTGGTAGGCGCCAAAGGGCTGACTACGGCCACTCTTGTTGCCGCGACGCTCTGGGTTTACCCCGGTCGAAAAGTATTCGACCATCGTGCCCGACAGGACTTTGTGGACGGCCTCGTATTGGGCCAGGTCTATCACCTGGCCTTGGCCGGTGCGGAGGGCATGGATGTAGGCGGCCAGCGTAGACCATAAGCACATCTGTGACGTCGTGTAATCCGCGGCCAAGGGTCTGGCCGTCATGGGAGGTTCTGGGTCGGGCGATCCGGTGATGGCCATGGTCCCGCCAAAGGCTTGGCCGATGGGGTCGTAAGACGCGCGGTTCAGGTAGGCGGGATGGCCGGTCTGCCCATAGCCGGAGACGTGGGTGATTACCAAGGCCGGATTAACGGCGAGGACCGTTTCATCATCGAGTCCCCAATTTGACCAAGTGCCGGCCTTTGAGCTTTCCATCCAGATATCGACGCCCTCTATCAGGCGGAGGAACATGCCTTTGCCCTCAGGCGTCGCGAAATCCAGGGTCGTGTAGAAGGTGTTACGCCGGTCCTGGGCCCATAGATGATTGATGGTTGGTCCTTCGCCATCTGCGCCATTGGCGAGGCTTCTTGTCACGTCACCGACGTTGGGACGTTCTATCTGAATAACCTCCGCCCCCATCTCCGCTGCTAGGGCGGCAGCGAAGGGTTGGGCGACGATGGTTCCGGTGGAGAGTATGCGGACCCCTTGCAGCGGGCCGAATTGCTCCGGAAGAAGGGACTCGGCTCTGGGTGGCATGGTGTTTGGTCCTCTTGACCTGACCCGTAACGTGTCAGGCCAGGGAGATTAGTCTTTAGACGATGCGCTGTTTAGCGAAGTCGACCACTTGGGTGGAAAGTTCGATGGACCGTTCGGAGTCAATCTCGTTAAATGCCTCGAAGCAGGTGCCGCTGGGTATGAACTCCGGATACCGGGTGATGTAGTGGTACTTGTCCAACTGCCTGGCTTCCGATTTCACGGTGTCAAACATCATGTCGAAGAGTTTGGCGTCCTCGCACAGGTCCAAAAGAGAGTGGCCCCAGACGTCCTCCACCCGCTTGTGGTAGAGATAGGCCTTCAAGGCTTTTTCGGCCGCCTGTTGTCCCATGAAACAGGCCAGGTTGTGCCTGCCGCCTTCTTTTAGGAATTTGGCGTCGTCCAGGTCCTGTTCCGCTTGGCGTAACCACCGTGTTCCCTCGGCCAGATAATCAGGCATTGTATATCTCCCGTCCTTCACGGCAGGCCTTGGCCAATGCCGGTAGTTTCTCTTTCATATCCTCGAATTCTGCTGGGGTGTAGACCAGAGTATCTATATCCACTGAACTTGGCAGGTGATACGAGAAGAAATCAGCCCTTCGACCAAATGAATACTCGGTGTCGTGGACGATTATCAGCTCGATCTTGGTGTCGGGTTTATAGTCCCCGGCGGCCATATCTCCGGTCAGAATCACTTTCTCAACTCCCAATATTGGGAGCATCTCTTCAATCTCTACCAAATCTCGTTCCAGCATCTGTCTGCGGAATTCGCCAAATCCAACGCGCATCGGCATGTATGTTCACCTTCAGTGGGGTTGCGGTTAATTTGAGTATGGGAGTGCATGAGAAGGCCCTCCATTTCCGACTAGTTCGAGAGTCTCGACTTCGTCGGACCTAACCTTCCTTCTGCGAGGGGGAAGGGACTATTCATCCGGCGGCTCAGCCTAGGATGATCATGTGTACTTCTTTGGGGCCGTGGACGCCTTCCACGATGGTCATCTCTATGTCTGCGGTGCGGCTAGGTCCGGTGATGAAATTCAGGTAGCTGCCCATGTCGCCGCCCTGCTTATGATATTCCAGCCGACGCAGCAAAAACAGGTCGTCAAGGGTTTCAAGCAGGTCTTCGGCGCGCACCAAAGCGATGTGTACCGGCGGGACCACAGAGATCAACCGCGCCAGGCCTTTGCGGGGCAATACCACCAGAGACCCTGTTTCGGCCATGGCATAATCGGCTCCGGTGATGCCGATGCCGGATCGCCTGATCTCCTCCCTGAGGGATTCTCTGGGCGTGTCTTCGTCCCATTGCACCGTTGTGACTGTCAGTCCAATGTTGGTCAGAGCGGCATCCACGGGAATCTGCCCAAACACATCCTGGGCAGACCGCACCACGTTGGAAGTCCCGGATTCTTTGGCCACTGACTGGATATAGTCGATGGCCTCTTCGGCATCCGAAGCTCGGTGGACCTTCCAGCCGCCCTTGCTAGCCATGTCGGCCAACTTGTCCAGGAGCACAGGGAGGTTTTCGGCCAGTCGCAGGTGCATCTGGGCAGCTTGGTCTTCAAGCTCGGCTTGCGTGTCGGTCAAACGGGGATAAGGCCGGGCCGGGGGTACGTTATCACGGCCCAAGGCGTCGCGCACAGATTGAAGGAACTCTGCTTTGGGAGTGCCAGGCATATTCTCTGATCTAGGAGTCGTCATGGGACAACTCCTTCTCCCAAATATCGTGGAAGGTCTTGTCGGGCAGCGTCGGCAGATCCCGAGACCTCGTCCACCGGGAAAGAATGGGTAGGTGGGCGTTTCTGATCCATTTCCCGTCTTTGGTCAAAGGTGAGAAGAAGGGCGTGATCTTCTCAACCTTCTGTGTGAATCGACCGAATTTTACAGCAATCTTCAGCAGCGATGGACTGCTCATCAACCTGGCGTACAACCTGGCGATTACCCGCTCCATCTCTGGAGCCGACCTCAAGTTACTGTCCGGGCTTTCTGCGGTTTTCTTGCGTAGGTCCAAGAGCATCTTTGGTATGTCTATATTGATTGGGCATACTTCACGGCAGGCCCCGCACAAGCTTGATGCCTGGGGCAGTTCCTTAGCCTTGGGTAATCCCACCAGCATCGGTGAGACGACCGCGCCGATAGGGCCCGGGTAGACCCAACCGTAGGCGTGGCCGCCGATACGGGCGTAGACCGGACAGATGTTTAGGCAAGCCCCGCAACGTATGCAGTAGAGGGCCTCACGAAGGGCCGGGTCGGCCAGCATCTTGGAGCGGCCATTGTCCACCAGGATCAGGTGGAATTCTTCCGGTCCGTCCTCGTCCTCGGAGCGGCGAGGGCCGGTAGTCATGCTCACGTAGCTGGTGATCCGCTGGCCAGTGGCGGAGCGGGGCAGCAGACGCAGGAATGTGGACAGGTCCTGCATGGACGGGATCACCTTTTCCATGCCGGTGATGCCGATGTGGACCCTGGGGGCAGATGTGCAGAGCCGACCGTTGCCCTCGTTGGTGATGATGACCAACGTGCCGGTCTCAGCAACCACAAAATTGGCTCCGCTGATGCCCAGGTCGGCCTCCATGAATTTGTCACGCAGTACCGTGCGGGCAGTGGCGGCCATGTGGTAGATGTCTTCGTCGTAAGGGATGCCCAGTTTCTCAGTAAACAGCGCCGCCACGTCCTCTTTCGATTTGTGTAGGGCTGGCGCGACCAGATGGGAAGGTGTCTCTTCGGCGAGTTGGATGATGTACTCGCCAAGGTCAGTCTCCCAGACCTCGACGCCCATGGCTTCAAGCACCGGGTTCAGACCCAACTCCTCGGACACCATGCTCTTGCTCTTGGTGGCTATCTTGATGTTTCGGGTTCGGACTATGTGGGCGACGATCTCGTTGGCTTCGTCAGAATCCTTGGCGAAGTGGAGTTGCCCTCCGGCGTCGGTGACATTTTTGTCCAGCAGGTCCAGATAGTAGTCCAGATGCTCGATGGTGTGTACCTTGATGTCCCGGGCCTGGTCTTTCCAGCCGTCCCAGGTCTCTTGGGTCACCTCTTCGATGCGGTCGAGGCGGGCAACGTGAAACCCTTCCGCCACACGGTCCAACGCCCGACGCAATTTGGGGTCGAGAATGGCCTGAGAGGATACGGCGGTAAATTCTTGTGTCTTTATCTCGGGCAAGGTGGCAAATTCCTAATCGGATTCAGCGTCCAATATTTGGGCCAGATGCCGGACTTTGATCGCGGAATCCTGGCGGTTCAACGCCCCGCTGATGTTCATCAGGCAGCTCATATCGCACGAGACCAGAGTGTCTGCGCCGCTGGCCTCGACATTGGCGACCTTGTCGGCCACCATCCCCTCTGAAATATGAGGGAATTTCACTGAGAATGTGCCACCGAAACCGCAGCAGATCTCAGCACCTTTTAATTCTTTCTTGACTAGTCCCGGGACTGAATCGAGCAGTTTCTGGGGTTCGGATCGCACGCCCAACTCCCGGAGGAGATGGCAACTGGGGTGGTAGGAGGCGGTTCCTTCGTGGCTTGCTCCGCAGTCAGCCGCGCTTTCCAACTTGAGGACATTAACCAGAAACTCTGAGAACTCGTAGGTCTTGGCGCCAAGGGCTTTAGCCTGGGCCAGCAACTCTGAGTCGTCAGCGAAGAGTTCTTGATAGAAGACCCGGATGGTGGCGGCACAGGACCCTGATGGCACAACCACGTATTCGCTATCTTGAAACTGCTCCAAGACCCGTTTTGCTAGGGTGCGGGCCTGCTGGTTGTATCCGGTGTTGTAGACTGGCTGGCCGCAGCAGGTCTGGTCCATGGGAAATCCGACAGTGACACCCAATTTCCGCAATACCTTGACGACGCTGACGCCCACGTTGGGGTACAACTGGTCAACGACGCAGGTAACGAACAAATCGGCGGTGATTTTGGCTTCTTGGCTCAAGGGGAGCTCACTCCTAGTTCGGCTTCTGGAAGACTACCAGAGGCATAGTCGGCTAGCAACTTAGAATGCGCGGCCAGGGGATATGCGGCGATAGACCCCGGGAGAGCCTGCTGCATGTCCATAGCTACCGCCGATGTATTCGTGCATATTGTCTATGCCTCGACCGGCGTTCCACTCCATGGACTCTGGCACCTTTTCGTGTTCGAACTCGTACACCGTGGTGTACTTGGGACTGCCTTCCACCACGTGATATCGCCGCACGGCCAGGCACCCAGGCACGGTCAGATTGCGGGGTGTGCGCTGGTTGTCATAATAGTCGTTGTACTTCTCTTCGATATCTTCTGGGACAATCATCCGGCCAACCTGCAACGCTGGGGCCATACCACGGCCCATGAAGTCAGGGTCACTTTCTTTGGGGGATATCTGGTCGCAGATGTTGCGCACCATGCCGCGTCCGGCTCCCGACGGGCCGATGCGCTGGGTCCACTCGGTGGGGTTCTGGCTCATGTGCAAGTACTCTGGAGTGTGCATCGCGGCCACAGATTTCAGTTCGTATACGGCAAGATAACGTGGGCTTCCCTTGGTGGCCTGGTATAAGGCGGCATCCAGGAATCCGGGGGCCCTGAGGCGTTCCGGTAGATGTTCTTCCACGTACCATTTGTTGAATTCGAAATCGTGCTCTGAGTCGACATTGGTGAAGACCATCAACAGGGCAGAGCCTTTCTTTTTGACCATGATTTCATTTCCTCAAAAGAGTTAAAGCCGACCTTATTGTTCAGCTTCAGGAAGCCTAACAGAGGCACGGTGTACGAGCAACTTGGTCGGGCCTACGCGAACTTGGTTTGATCGGTAGTAAAATGACTTGGAAAGTCGCCTACAAAAACTGGGAGAACCAATATGTACCTGCCCAAGTACTACGAAGTTACCGACAAACCAAAGATGTTCGAGTTCATGAAGAGCAATAGCTTTGCCATTTTGTTCTCCCACACCGGTGCAGAGCCGATGGCCAGCCATCTGCCGTTCATCATCGACGAAACTAGCGGAGATAACGGACTGATCCTGGGTCACATGGCCAAGGCCAACCACCAATGGCGTTACGCCGACGGTCAGCAGGTCATGGTGGTCTTCCACGGCCCCCATGCGTATGTGTCACCCACCTGGTACCTGGAAGACGAAGCGGTACCCACCTGGAACTATACGGCGGTCCACGCCACAGGGATATTCAGGGCGACTGAGGACCACGCGGTGATGCGGGAGATGGTGGAGCGATTGACTGCCCAGCATGAAGAATCCCAACCCACACAGTGGGAGATGGATTTCAGCACCGGCTACGCGGAGCAGATGATGAAGCGGGTGGTTGCCTTTCAGATTGATATCACGTCTCTGCAGGGTAAATGGAAGCTAGGCCAGAACCAATCAGACGTTCGCCGGGAGCGGGTCGCCGCCATGCTAGGCAGTTCGGAACATGAGGGCGATCTGCAAGTGGCCAAACTCATGGGAGAGGATATGGCTGGGTAGGGCATCTAGCTAGTGCCGCTGGACTTTGCACAAAAGTAAGGGCGGGTTTAAAACCCGCCCCTACTTGCGTCTGCCTAGATGTGATTGGTTTCTCCGTAATGTACTGGATTCCAGCCTTCGCTGGAAAGACGGTTGGGAGCGTCTACCCCGACAGGGCCACGTCCAGGATGGCCACTCGGCCTTCGGATACGGCGGCTAGGCCGTCTTTTATGGCTCCGGCCAGGCGTTTGGGGTCTTCCACCCGCTCACCGTGCCCACCGAAGGGCGCGGCCAGTCCCTGGTAGTCTGGACCCGGGATGTCCACACCGTGGAAAATGCCGGTCTTGGCGGCGTCTCCATCCGGATAAAACGACAGGTGGAGTCGTTTCATCGCCGCATAGCTAGTGTTGTTGAACACCACGATCATGATGGGGAGGTTGCTCTCTCTGGCAACACCAAAGGCCTGGGTGATGGGGTTGTAAAGGAACGCGCCGTCGCCCATCAGCGCCACCACTGGACGGTCCGGTGTGGCTAGTTTCACGCCTAGTGCGGTGCCAAGTCCCTGCCCCAGACCGCCGATCGGTCGGAGATAACTCTGGGGGTTGTCCCGCTTGATGCGGCGCAGGATCTGGGGGCGATGCACAATGGTCTCATCGATGTAGATTGCGTCCCCGGGCATGTTCTCGCTCAGGGCATTGCAGAGCATGCCTTGGTCGATGGGGCTGGCGTTGGCAGCCTCGTTGCTGATTGCCCGATATTTCTCCCAGATCCCGCTGTTATCGGAGATGGCTTTGGGTTGTCCGCCCTTGGCCTTGATCGCTTCAGCTAAAAGTTCTAGGGATAATGCCAGATCGCCCTCGAGGTAGTGGTCGGCTCCCAGGTCCTGGTAGACCATGAACTCTTTGATGGGGTTCTCGTCGATAACGATTACCGTGGAATTGGCTGGGCTGTTACTGGCTGGATACCAAGGCGCCCGGGTGCCAACTACCAAGAAGACGTCAAACTCCGGGTACCGCTGCTTCAGGTCGTAACCGTTGTGCAGAGGGTGGTTGTGGGGGAAATTGGAGTATCCTGGCCCCTCTGACTCGAATACGGGTATGTTCAGACTTTCGGCCAGGGTGATCATGGCCTGGAATCCCTCTGCGGTCTTCCCCGCAGAGTCGGCTAGGAGAACAGGGTTTTTGGCTTTGATCACCAGGTCTGCAATGGCCTCGATGTCTGATGTCTCTGGCCGGGTCTTAGGCGCTAGCGGCTTGTCCCTGAAGTTGGCCGGTGGGGTCCATTCTTCCAGCATGGTCTCCATGGGAACGTTCAAGAACGTCGGTCCCTTGGGAGTGCGTTGGGCCATCTCTCCGGCACGGCTAAACGTCTCGTAGAGCACTTCTGCGCTGGTTACCCGGCTGCTCCACTTGGTGATGGATTCTACCAGGCGGTTGGGTCCACCCACTATGCTCAGGTTGCGGAGCCACTGTGGGCCTGGGTCGAAATCGTCTCGCTCACCGTAGGTGGAGGTCTCACCCGACGCCACGATCATGGGAAGCTCGCCCTGGAACGCGCCATGGATGCCCATCGAGCCCTGCAGCACACCGACACCGGCGTGGAGTAGTACAGCCTGCATCCGGCCGGTCATACGCGTGTAGCCCTGGGCCATGGCTACTGCCAGTGTCTCATGCCAGGTGTTGATATATTTGGGTCCTGGCTCCTCGTTCACTTCCTGGCGTGCCAGCGCTTCCCATACAGAGGGCCACTCTGAGCCTGGCGAGGAGATGATGTAGTCCACGTCGAGTTTGCGTAGGGCCTCAAGGATGGCGTCGCCGCCGTCTTTTCGCTGGGGCATCAAAGGGTCCTCCCCAATATGTAGTATCAAGTATGCTGATTAAATTCCGCTCATTATACATATATTGGCGCGTCTTGACTCCGGTGGTGGGTGAATATATCCTCAGCCGCGCAAGACCTGTCCAAATCCCCTACCAAACCAGCCGCGGATTTAGTCCCAATTGGAGGAACCATGGCCCCTCAGAACACACCCGCTGGATTCATCGATGTCCATGCCCATATTGCGCCAACGAGCTTTTTGAAAGAGGTGCAAAAATCCGGTAAATCTTTCGGCGTCGATGTCGAAGAGACCGACGCCGGCCACGCTCTCACGTTCCCTAGTTTGCCCACCCTCAGGGCGGCTGGCGGCAGCTTGTCTGATACTGTGACCCGGTCTGAATGGATGCAAGAACAGGGTATTGGCTCTCAATACATGGCCGCCTGGCTGGATATCCAGGGGTATACATTGCCCCAGGATAAAGAGGCCGTCTGGGTGCGCTTGCTGAATGAACACATGGCGCAGACGGCCAAGGACAGCGGCGATGCGTTTCGTTCCATCGCCGCTGTGCCCCTGCGAGACGGAGAACGGGCCGCCAAAGAACTGGAATATGCGGTGAATACCCTGGGCATGTTGGGTGTGATGCTGCCCAGCGACCCGGCCGACGTTGACGTGGCTGACCCGGTTCTGGAGCCGTTCTGGGCTGCAGCTGAGGCTTTGGATGTCCCGGTGATGCTCCACGGAGCGTCCCACAGTAAGTGGCCTCAGGTTGGGCCTAGTTTTCTGGCCTTCAGCATGGGGCGAACACTGGACACCACGATCCTGGCGGCTAAGCTGATCCATTCTGGGTTGATGGATCGCCATCCGAAGTTGAAGTTACTGCTCTGCCACGGGGGCGGGTCATTGCCGTTCTTGATCGGGCGGGTGGATGTGGCCTACCGCCGGGGGATGGAGAAGGTGGCGGACCTGGAGCGGGGCGGGCCCGAGGAATACATGCCCATGCTCTATTACGACACGGTGACCGTTAACCCACGTTCATTGAAGTTGTTGCTAGACCTGGCAGGACCGGAGCACGTGCTCCTAGGGACAGACTGGGTTTGGGCGGCCATGAGTGGCGGTTTGATGGACGCGGTGGGAACCATTGGCTTGGCTCAGTCAGATCAGGACTTGATCACAAGGCAGAACGCCCTCGACCTTTTTAAGGGTTAAGTACCTGGCCTTAGTCGGTTACGTCGATTTGTCGCTGGCGCCGATGTCCTAGGCAAATTCACGCAGATCGTTGGCCAGTTCTTTCATATTCTTGTCAGGATGGCAGTCCAGCAGAGATTTTAGGATCGGGTCTTCGACCACTTACTCTGAAGTATGACTATAACCCTTATATCCGGCCTGCATGGTGTCGGTCATATTTGTCATCGTTGGTTGAAAAACGCTGATAGAAAACGTTGTATATGGGACCTGGAGCGAGTGCAGAAGATTTCAGATAAATTCCTTCAATAAATTCAGTATGCATCTGATTCAAAGTCCTTGGCATTTGATGGATGTTTTAGGGAACATCAATTCATGGCTTAGTTTAGAGTAAGTTCGAGACAGGTAAAAAAAGAGAAACCGATTCCGGCTCCTCTTTTTGGTCATTGGCAGTGTTTAAAACTTGAGCGCTAGGGAAGTATCTCAACAACGTCCTGGGGGAAAAACATGTCTTCGAACCCAATCAAGGATGGGTCTCCCGGAGAGGTGAGGTATTTCCCAAAGACCCACACACCATCCTTGGGGTTATCAACCACCTCGATCGTCGCTCCAGCGGTGGTGGAAACTTTGGTACCTTCTTCCAATGTCATCAGATCTATGGCTTTGGCCATTTTCAAATCTCCCTGAATCCTTTATTTCTGCGATGGGAAAGATGGTCGTTTGAAAGGTTCAGGTCCATTATTCCGTTTGTTGGATAATACGACAGACAATCGAACTGCTGTTAAGGCTATACGGCCATACTCCTGCGGCGTTGATCACACTGAGCATCTGCTATCCTAGTCTATTTGAAGGGTTAGGCTCATTCTACACCGACCGTTGGTGCCGCTGCTGAACTGAATGAGACGCAAAAGACGGCCTCCGTTCTGTTTGGAGGCCGTCTTACTTGAATGATGATGGCCCTGGAACGGACGTTTGTCCGGTTAGAGCTCTATGCGATATACCCTGGTGGCAACGTCGTGGAACATATCGGCCTTCTCTGAGTCAGAGTAGTCCTTGCCGATGCGTTTAAAGGCGTTGTACATGATGTGGTAGGAGTACGACACCTTGTCCACTGGGAAGTTGCTCTCAAACATGGAGCGGTTGGGGCCGAACTTCTCGATACAGTAGTTGACGGTCGGAGCCATAGCGGCGGCAAGTTCTTCTGAGCCGATTGGCTTCTCTCTAAGATGCCAATCATTTCCCACGCTAGGCATGCCGATACCACCCAGCTTGATGACGATGTTGGGCTGCTCCGCGGCGGCGGAGATGCCCTTGCGCCAGGCTTCCATTACCTCGTCTTGTCTGCCAGCGTAGACACCGGTGCCCAATATCCCGCCTACGTGGCAGAGGATGATGGTAAGGTCAGGGACCGCCTTGGCAAACTTGGCCAGTTCTTCCATCTGGGAGAAGAACATCCAGCCCTCCAGCGTGTGTCCCATGCTGGCCAGTATCTTGGCTCCAGCCTGGAAGTTGGCGCTGGACATCTGTTCTTTGGCCTTGTGGGCGGCAGTGTTGACCACCGCCGGGTTATCGTCCCAGGTGACCGAGTGGCGGATGCCGCGGAACCGGTTGGGGCTTGCTGATTGGAGCGCCTCTAGGACCGGTTTAACCCCGTCGCCAAGGTTCAGGTTGGCATGGCCGACGATGGCGGCGGCAGCTCGTCCCGGGCCATATAGGCCTGAGGCGCTGGCCGCGGCCAGACCTTGGACGAATTCCACCTCGCCGACGGGCTTCATCTCTTCCGGCCCGTCCGCGCGGTACATGGACCTCGCCTCAACGAACACGGTGGAGCGCACGTTGTGGCCGCTGTTGATGTCGTCGGCCAGTTCATGCAGCAGATACCTCTGATAAGGTATCCTCTCGACCCGGTAATCCCAGAAGTGGTGGTGAGGGTCGCAAATGGGCAGGTCAGGTTCTATGGTTTCCTCTTGGGTTAATGCGTGCCAGTCATTGCCTCCGAATGGCATGAAGGCGCCTCCATATGATCGGTGTTTGACGCCCAAATAATAACACGACGGCTAACCCCTTACGATTAAGCTTGGCTGACCGGCGACTCTCCCATATGAATCCCTGCATTTAATGGTTGTAGAGTTGGGCCAGGCGGGTATAATTGCGAACGGCGATTCGGACAGATGCCACGACTTGAGACTGGTGGCCTAGGAGATACCATGACTCACAATGGACGTTCCATTCACGTTGACGGCGTACAACACGGAGCGCCGATTCCCTTTGGCGCGCGCGTTGGCAACATGATCTTCTCCAGCGGCATTCTAGGCGCTGATCCCGCGACGGGAAAGGTTCCTGAGGATCTGGGAAGCCAGTGTGAGTTTGCCTTCGCCAACATGAAGACCATGGTTGAGAATGCCGGCGGTGACATCTCCGGAATCGGCAAGATAACGGTCTATATGAAAGACCGCTCCCAGAGGGATGCCGTAAACAAACCCTGGCTGGAGATGTTCCCGGATGAAGATGACCGCCCTGCGCGCCACGCCATAGAGTACGACGCATTTCCCCCAGGTGTTTTGGTACAGTTAGAGATGATTTGCGTGGTCGAGTGACCATCAAATCGAGATAGATTCACAGCTAGTTCAGGAG
>CAYVIG010000013.1:0-22129 GCA_964451445.1 uncultured Dehalococcoidia bacterium | reverse complement strand
CCCGGCCAGAAATGGTTGTTGGGCTATGAGGGCTCGGGGGCTTTGTACATCCGCCGCGAGCACCTGGAGCGCATACATCCGGCCCACACCGGTGGAAGGGGCATCGCCAGACCGGCTGACGCCAACAATTTCCAACCGGTGGCAGACACCATGGAAAAGTTTCTGGGCGGTTCAGTCAGTGTTCCGGTGCAGCTGGCGTTCTTGGAAGCGACCAAGTTCGTCCAGGAAGTCGGTATCAAGAACATCGAAGCACGGAACCTTGACCTAGCAGACTCGGCCAAAGCCAAGCTCGCGGAGATACCTGGTGTCACCGTGAACTCACCTTTGGAACGGAACGATTCCTCTGGTCTGGTCAGCTTTGCCGTTGCTGGACACGAGCCGGTGCCCGTGGTTGAACAACTCTGGGCCAATCACCGATTGGTGGTGCGTCAGGTCGGGAACCCTGCCGGGGTTAGGGCTTCGCTCCATTTCTTCAACACAGAAGAAGAAGTCGACCTACTAGTCGGCGGTGTGCGCGAACTAGCCAAGTAACCCACTATCTCCCTGAAACCCAACAGCGCCGCAAGAGAGATTCTTGCGGCGCTGTTTTTCTTTCCCATACCACTCCACCGGTTACTTCGGTTTCTCCGACTAAACCCCTCGGGCACAACCATGACCCGTCCCTAGCGGTAGCTATAAAATCCGGCCCTGCCGGTGCTGGCCGGATGGGCTTGTTTTGGAGTACATATGGCCCTATTTGGTTGTCCTCCAATAAGAGAACATGGGCTTGGAAAGCCTGGGAGGAGGTAGCCGAAATGTACGAAAAAATCCTAGTTCCGCTGGATGGTTCAAAAACCGCTGAGGCAGTCTTGCCAAACGTCGTGAGGATCGCCCGTGAATCAAAGGCCAAGGTGGTGCTCTTCACGGTAGACGCTCCTGGATCGAACGGCGGCAGAGGCGGTTCGACATGGAGTGACATGGGCAATGCTCTGGCCACCATGGAGAAGCCGGACGCAGCGATGAAGGCGTATCTGGACAGCGCCGTTAGCATGCTGTCAGGAGTGGATGTCAAAGCAACGACAGCCACGGCCACCGGTGATGCTGCCGAAGCGATACTGCACTATGCATCGACCTACGATTGCGACCTGATCGCCATGTCCACCAGGGGGCGCTCGGCGCTACGACGCGGACTTATGGGCAGCGTCACCGACGCAGTGGTGCGGGCCTCCACGGTTCCGGTCCTGGCGGTCGGACCCAACAGTGTGGACGGCAAGGATCTGGACGGCGCCATCAGGAGCATTGCGGTGCCGCTGGACGGCTCCGAGATGGCCGAGACCATTCTGCCCCATGTTGAGAATCTGGCCAGTCTATTGTCACTGGAAGTAGTGTTGCTGCGGGTGGTCAGGATGGTCCCATGGGCGTATGGCGCTCACGAACGAGTGCCTCTGGACACCACGGAGATCGAAGAGGCTCTGGAAGAAGAGGCACGGGATTACTTGAGGCTTATTGAAGACCGATTCAAGGCCAAGGGCATCGCTTGCCGCAGCGAGATCATGCACGGAGTGCCGTGGGATAAGATCGTGAGCTTTTCTGGGAAGACAGACGACATGATGGTGGCCATCTCCACCCATGGTCGGTCTGGAATCACCAGGCTGGTTCTAGGCAGCGTGGCCGACATGCTGATCAGATCGCTGGAGACGCCCGTACTGGTGGTGCGGCCTCTCTAGTGGCCCAAAATAGCCTCGGGCCTCTGCTTCACCCGTATCCGACTAAGACGTGAAGCAAGCTCGAGGCGGGACGGAATGTGACCGATGGCCCGATTATTGGGTGCCAGTTGGCCCTAAACGGTTGTGGTCGCCACCGTCAAACTTAGGAGTTGACCAGAGTATTTCTGGTTTTGGGCGCCATCTCGAGACCGCGTATTCTCGGGCAGGGCGCGTAGTCGAGGCGCTATTCTGTGCTGTCTTTCCTCCCAAGGACTCGGCATAGAGCAGTGCCGATAGGTTGAAGGTCTCACCGTCGGGGGTATTGGTGAGGCCTTCTTTTTGTTAAGAGCCAAACACTCTGCCCGAAATCTGTTTCTGAAGGGTGCCTGGCGGGTAGTGCTCCAGCCACCAACGGGCGATCTCATCCCTTCTGGCGAACCAAACGTCTGGAAAATCCTTGGTGTAGTTCAAAAACCGTTCGACAGCTCTCGAACGAGCTGGCCGACCGGCGATGCGGCAGTGCAACCCCACTGACATCATCTTGGGATGTTCTGCGCCCTCGTCGTACAGGCAGTCAAAGGTCTCTTTGAGGTACTCGTAGAAATCTGTGATGCTGACCAGCCCACCGCGCCAAAACCGGGCGTCGTTCGTCTCCATGCTGTAGGGGACCACCAGCCAGGGCTTGTCACGTGCCTCAACGTAATATGGCAGGTCGTCGTTCAGGCCGGCGCTGTCATAGATGAACCCGCCTTCGTCAACGACCAGGTCTCTGGTGTTCAGGCTGGGGCCATAACGCGTGAACCAGCCCACCGGGCGCTCACCGGTGGTTCGCTCCAAAGATGCGACCGTCTTTGCGATGGCTTCCCGTTCTTCGTCAATGTCCTTCAGGTGGTATTCCTCCCAGCGGTAACCGTGGCCGCAGACCTCATGCCCTTGGGCGGTTATCTCTCTGGCAACCTCAGGGTTGCGTTCCAGGGCCAGGGCGCAAGAAAAGAAGGTTGATTTGATCTGATGCCGTTTGAACATGTCCAAGAGCCGCCATACCCCGACACGGCTGCCGTATTCAAAGAACGATTCGTTATTCAGGTCCCGGTCCTGGGGCGGTACGGGTGAGGGGACCTCGCCGTTGGTCTCATGGTGGTCATCACCATCAAGGGTTGAGTACTCGGCACCCTCTTCGTAGTTGACCACCAATGATACAGCGATCCGGGCGCCGCCGGGCCACTCTATCTTGGGCACGTCTTTTCCGTAACCGATCAGATCGCGCTGCATGGGGCATCCTCCTGAAACTTGCATCCCGCTGGGCTTGAGTCCAAAAAGCAGGGCCATTATATATCCGGCCTGACGCCAGTCCTATCCTGGGCTCGTCCTATGCTAGACTTCAGGCCACGCTGGATACCAGCGACAATTCAAGCCCAAACCAAGGTGCGACATGACTCAACCGATCACCCCAGAACTGGTACGCCATCTCAAAACAGTGGGCGACCCGGCCCTGTCTCCAAACGGGGATTTGCTGGCTTACACCCTGAGTTGGGTCGACGAGGATAGCATGGCTGGCCGGTCTCGGGTGATGATCATGGACCCTGGCAGTGGCGCTTCCCAGGAATTTACCCAAGGGGAGAAGGACTCCGCGCCAAAGTTCTCACCTGACGGCAGAATATTGGCGTTCTTGCGCTCGGTTGACGCCGGACACGCCCAGGTTTGGACTATGACCGAACCTGGAGGCGAGGCACGGCAACTGACCCACCTGCCCAAAGGCGTGTTTGATTACGCCTGGTCCCCTGATGGGCAGAGGATGGCCCTTTGTGCCGATGTCGACCCAACGGCCAGCGATCAATCGGACGAACCTGAAGGTCTTCCCAAGGTCACGGTGGTGAACCGGGTGCGCTACCGGTATGACACGGTGGGCTGGCGCGGCGATTCCCACTTTCACATCTTTGTGTTGGATCTGGAGACTTTAGAGACCAGACAGGTTACGGATGGTGATTGGGATGACACCGGTCCAGTGTGGTCGCCGGACAGCTCGCAGATAGCTTTCATGTCCGGTCGCCGTGATGATCGAGATTTTATGGCCCTGAGCGAGGCATACACGGTGTCTGCAAGCGGGGGTGAACCCTTGCTGGTCTCAGAGGGTTTATACAGTGTAGCGGCTCTCGTGTGGTCTCCAGACGGACAACAGTTGGCGGTTGTGGGTTCGGATGCTCCCGAGGGCATGGTTCTGTGGCAAGGGTGGCTCTACGTTCTGGAGAACGGCGAAAAGCCCCGCAGGCTGACCAGCGATGCGGTTAAGCCCTACCTGGGGTTCCCACCCGTCATGCGTCCAGCTTCCATCAATTGGACTGCCAAAGACCAGATCATCTTCTTGGGTGAGGCCTGCGGTGAGTCTTACCTGTATCAGGTTCCGGCTCAAGGCGGGGATATGGAGGTGCTTTGGGGCGGGGATTGCCTGGCGACCGGATTAACATTGGATCAGAAGGCAGATCAAGCTGTTGTGGCCGTTTCAACCTCGGGCTCTCCAAGTGACTTGATTCAGATTGATATGTTTATAGGTGGAAGCGCTCAGCTTTCGAATTACAACCAAGAGTACATGGAGGAGCATCCTGCGGCCGGGATCGAGAAGTTCCTGATCATACGGCCGGGGTTGGAGGTGGAATGCCGGTTGTATTTCCCTGCGGATTTTGACGAGGAGTCGACCTACCCGTTGGTGTTGGACATCCACGGTGGGCCCAATGGAGCGTTCTACGACTCGTTCGTTCCCGCCCAGCAGGTACTGGCCTCGGCAGGGTATCTGGTTTTGGCAGTCAATCCTCGCGGTTCGTCCACCTACGGCAATGAGTTCATGATGGCTGTCTTGGAAGATTGGGGTGGCGAAGATTACAACGACCTGATGGCAGCGGTGGATCAACTCATCAAACGCCCGTATGTGGATGCCTCCAGACTTGGTGTCCATGGCTACAGCTACGGTGGGTATATGACCAGTTGGGTGGTGGGGCACACCAATCGGTTCAAGGCTGCTGTAGTAGGAGCGCCGTGCATCAACCTGCACAGCATGTACGGCACTTCAGACATCGGTATTAGTTTCGGGGAAGCGCAATGGGGTGGTTCGATAATGGACGCGGCAGACAAGATGTTGGAACGTTCTCCCATCTCTTATGTTGCCAATGTGGAGACTCCGGTGCTGCTGCTGCACGGCGATGCCGACGCTCGCTGTCCCATCAGCCAGAGTGAAGAATATTTCACGGCGTTGAAGAGATTGGACAAAGAGGTGGAATTCGTCCGGTTCCCCGACTGTTCCCACCTATTCCCCAGGATGGGGCATCCCAAGCTGCGTGAGGAGTACCTGTCCCGTACTCTAGGTTGGTTCAACCGGTTCTTGGTTAACTCAAGAACCGGTGAGTGATCAGCCGGCTCCTTAACTGACGGTAGAAACCGGTGATTCCAATCGGGAATCTCCAAGTCTTGGGACTTCACGTCCCTGGTCGATGACCGAAACCACATTTGACGGCCACCCTGCGGTGTTCCACCAGGGAACTGAGGATTTTTTTTGCTTGTCCCAAAGTTCCGCGCCAAGAACGTCGGTTGCGAATTCCAATGGTGTCAGGGCATTGCCCGACTGTTCCTGGATCCGGCTTAGTCTCTTGCCGGATAACCGGATTGCACGGCGGTGGTTTGAGTTCTCAGGCCGTGGGCCCTGGCATTGGCGTCGTTGGCCCTGTATTCAGGGGATGAGGCCAAGAGGGTGGCGGGGCTGAAGATATAACCGCACTCCTGACAACGCAACAAGTCGTTATCGTCTTGTTGTTTCTTTTTCAGAGGAACCAGTCGAAGGGACTGGCAGCGTCGGCAATGCAAAGGGTGTTACCTTCAACAGATGGGGATTACATAGAACAGGAACGGACCCTTAAGTAAGAGTCCGTTCCTGTTGGTAACACGCTAGGGTTCTATAATCCAGAGCGTCAACCGCCGGTCCATCATGCGGACAAGCTGCCGGTGGGTTACAGAACGTGATCTGCTAGTCGGAGAGACTAGCTTGGGTTGTGCTTGTTCAGTACTTCAATGACTCGGGGGTCAATGCTGCCCAGGTCTACGCCACCATCGGCTCGGGCGATGCCCAGGTGGGCGTCCCGTTGAATTTCTTCCCATTCGGGCTCCAGTTCGTAGGCGTCCTTAAGCTCGTTAAACATAGCGTCAAGGGATTTCTTGTCAAACATAACTTTTCGCTGAGTCCTCCTAATTTTTGGAAGCCGAACACTTGATTCAAGTAGGTACGGCACTTAAGTCCAACAAGTCCGTTGTGAGGTCGTTTACGACACCGGAAATGTGAACTACGGCGAAGGCTAGTCTACAATTTTTGTGCGACCGTGGCAAGTCTGGATTGTGCTCGTTTCAAGATGGCGGAAATTAGTCTGTTTGAACGGTAATCCAGACCTATTCTTGTTCCTGGCCGTCTTGGTACCAATCTCTGTTTATCCTCGGCCTATTTGGGCGGTCGGTGGCGGTTCTTCTGCCACCCTGCAGCAGATAGAAAACTATGACGAAGATCGGGATGGCTAAGATGAAGAATCCCATGATCCCGACCAGCACCCAAGGGCTGGGGCCAAATACCTGGTCCAGCCGTTCTTTGATCCAGTGGAGCAACTCTGGGTCGGCGGAGTCACCAGAGTGGGCGTGGATGAAGTTGAAGTAACTGGCCATGATGGCCTGTTTATCCCCTGCTGCAGGTGCAGGCACGACTTCTTGGTAACGGGCAGAGTATTTCCGCTCTTTGATCGAGAACGCTGATATAGCGGCCGGAAACAGCATAGCTCCGATCAATGCAAAGGGCAGTGTGTAGGTCCCAGTGATATCAAAGAGCCGGGCTGCTACGAAGATGCTCAAGGCTCCACCGATGGAGTGGAACATGAAGGATATGCCGGATATGGTGCCCATAGCCTTGGTCCCGTAAACCTCTGCCGTTAGTGAGGAAGTCAGGGGGACGGTCGCGATCCAGGAGAACCCGGCAACGGTGGCAAATATCCACATGCCAATCACGGAATCGATGCTTACCAGCAGGATGTAGGCCAATCCACGGACGCCGTAAACCAGCGCCAATAGATTCTTGGTGCCACCGAACTTATCCGAGAGCATACCGGCGCCGACGACGCCGATCATGTTCAGTCCCATCATGTAGCCAAATATCGAGGCGGCAGTTGTTCCTGACACCCCGCGGTCGTCCATGGCGAAGGGTATGAAGTGTACTGCCAACACCGTGGTGGTCATACCGCAGACGAAGTATGAACCTGAAAGCTGCCATATGGGGGCGTGGGCGAAGGCTTTGCGCCAGGTATCTACCGTCAACGGTCCAGGTGTCAGGGCCTGGCGCGCGGTAGATCCACCTCCTGCCGGGTCCGGATCGCCGTCGGGGAAGAGCCCCCGGTCCTCTGGCCGTTCGTGTAGGAACAAGAAGGCCATTGGGAGAGTTGCCAGGACGACTGAGCCTATGACTATCCAGGAAAGCCGCCAGTCGTCAGTTGCCTGCAGGAGATACATGGCAAAGGGGACCATGATCAGGCCTCCTAGAGACAGCGCCGCAGAGTTGATGCTGATTGCTGTTCCTCTACGGCGTCGGAACCAACGGGACATGAGGGCTGCGGTGTTGGATAAGGCCGGGCCACTCTGGGCCATGGAGACTACTATCCCAAACATGAAAATCAGGAAGAAGACGTTGCTGGTTTGGGAGATTGCGATGGTTCCCAATCCCAGAACGGCCAGGGTTATGAGAATCATGTTTCGGCCGCCGGTGCGGTCGAATATCTGCCCCATGAACGGTTGAGAGACGCCATTTACCGCAACGCCCAACGAGGCGGCAATGGTGACTGTGGTACGGTTCCACCCGAACTCCGCGCTCATGGGATCTACGAACACGCCAAAGCTGTTTCTAACACCTATGACGACGAATCCGATGAACATTGTGGCGGCACAGACGTACCAACCGAAATAAATGGGTTTCTTGGTGTTCTTTGAAGATTCCATCAATGAGTGAACCTAGTTTGAATCCGGTGTATATATGGGATCGGGCGGGGTTGCATTCAGTAGAGAAATAATCATATCACCCAATAGGTGGCTAGAAATACCGGGGAACGGGTTTAGGTGCAGGCAGATAAGAAACGGAGAACGGCTAGCTTGATAACCAATTAGCAAACTCGTCTCCAGTTCCGGTTACCGCTTTTACGGTGGCTTTGCCATTGGCGAGTAACTCGGCTGGTTTTAGGCGCCCCCAGACTAGGAGGGCGAGGTAATCGGCGTGGCATGTGAAGGTCGCCGTGGGATCTCCCTGGGCCTCTTCAACCCTATTTTCTTGATCACCAACGACCACGTCATTTGTGAAATCGGCGGAGCCAGTGGTCTGTATTCGGTAGCGGGCTGGCGCTTGGGATGGCTTGAACGTTGCCAACCCCAATTCGTTGAGCCAAACGGGCAATCGTTCCAAGACGGGAGCAACACAGTCGGGAGAAAGCCCTGCTTGGTTGTTGGAGGGGTAGCGAATGTCCCAAGAATGTATGACCAGTTCACTGAGTCGGGAAGTAACGTAGCCCTCTGCTGGTCGTAATCCTCTCCAACCCCAGCACTGGGTGGACCAATCCCCGTCTTCTTCCATGATTGTGAAGGTGCCGTTTAGCCGGTCCACGCTGGAGGAGAATGCATCAGCCAGGTCAGATCCGGCTGAGAGGTTGTATTCTTTGGCCATTTTGGCAATGAATGTTGGGATCTCAGCGTCAGGCATGGAGCCGATTTCGGGCATTCCGTCTGGGGCCGTTGTGATGTGGGCCCGGCCACGGGAGATGGCGTCTGCGAAGAACTCTGCTGCCCACCCGAGATGGCCGATCACGTCACCGACGGTCCAGCCTTCACAGGGGCTATTCAATGCCCATTCTTCTTGGCCGGTGCCGCGAAGATATTCCTTGAGCCGAGCGGTCTCGGCAGCGATGAGTTTTATGCCTTCTGTAGTCGAAACCATACTCACCTAATAAAAAAACAGGCTCCCAGGTATTCTTTATCTGGGAGCCTGTTTAACTAGGCTGATTTGATTGCTTTGGCTTCTATGCCGGCGCTGGTGCCGGAAAGTTTGCCAAATACCATGCCAGCGGAGAGTCCCGAACCGCCGGGGTAGTTATGATAGAACAGTCCACCAACCATCTCACCGGCGGCGTATAGGCCGGGGATGGGCTCCTGGCTGTTGGTCACCACACGACCCCGGGTGTCGATCTTGACACCGCCAAAGGTGAAGCTGATGCCGCAGGTTACGGCATAGCCGGTGTAGGGCGGGGTGTCGATGGTCTCAGCCCAATTGCTCTTGGGCGGTGTGATACCCACAGTGTTCCGGCCATCTTTCACGGTTGGGTTGTAGGGTATGTCCGTCTGCACGGCGGCGTTGTATTCCTTGATGGTCTTGACGAATCCGGCGGGGTCGATGTCCAACCGCTCGGCCAGTTCTTCCAGGGTGTCGGCTTTTGCCATGGTCACCTGGTCGATGTGATACTCGTCGCGTAGGAGGTGCTTAACCTTCTCGTCGAAGATGTGGAAACCCAGGCCCTGAGGCTGGGTCAGGTAAGCCCGGCCGAACTTGACGTAGGTGTAGTTCCGGAAGTCTTCGCCCTCGTCTAAGAACCTCTCGCCGTCGATGTTGACGATGAGTCCGAATGGATAAGAGTGTTTCTGGTACAACTCAGTGATCTGGCGGTCACCAAATGCCGGGGCGTTCATGTCCCAGGCCACCGCGTGGCAGCTGCTGTAGTGGCCGTGGGACTGGGCACCGACGTCTAAGGCCATCTTGATTCCGTCACCGGTGTTGTAGGGAATACCGCGGACTTTGACGTTTTCCCAGCCTGGGCCAAGATAGCGGCAGCGCATCTCGGCGTTGGCTTCAAAACCACCAGCTGCCAGAACCACGGCGCTGGCGGAGATATCTTCAAATCCGTCTGGTCCCAGGACGGTAAGACCGCTGACGCGGCCCTTCTGGTCCTGGATCAGTTTGGTGGCTTGGCTGGAGTAACGGACATCGATGCCCATTTCGGCGCAGACGTCGAACTGCTGATCTGACAAACCCTTCCCGGCGCCAACTGCCTCAACGAGGAGGCCGCCCCAGAATCGGTACTTGTCGCCGTCTTTGAATGCCTGACGTCCATATGAGAGAACGAACCGGACGCCCTTGGACTGGAGCCATTGCATGGTCGGCAGAGATTGACTGACCAAGATCTGGGCCAGGTCAGGATCGGTCAAACCCTCGGTGACCCGCATCATGTCGTCGTAGAATTGGTTCTCGGTGTAGCTGCCGACTTCCACTTGATTGACCTCGGTCTCCGACATGTCGGGGATCAGGGTGCGAATGTCATCCAGGCCTTCGAAGGCGAAGCGGATGATTCCTCCGGTAAAGTAGGTATTGCCGCCCCGGAAGTACTCTGGAGCCTTTTCCAAAACCAATACTGAATCTGCGTTCTCTTTGGCGGCAATGGCAGCGGAAAGTGCCGCGTTACCTGCGCCGACTACAACGACATCATAATGACTAGTCACTGTGGGCACCTCCAGGGGTATTTCTAAATCTATTTAATACTTATTGCTTTGTATTTTTTAGCGTGAACTATAATAGTCGGTCAGACATGAAGTCACAAGATATAGAGGGGTATCAGGCATGGATCGGTGCGAATGGGCGGCCAACGAATTGATGATCTCCTATCACGATGAGGAATGGGGTTTGCCGCTCCACGACGAACGCTTGTTGTTCGAGTTCCTGATCCTGGAGGGCGCTCAAGCGGGCTTGAGTTGGAACACCATCTTGAACAAGCGTCAAAGCTACAGAGAAGCCTTTGACGATTTTAAGGTGGAGAAAGTTTCTCAGTACGGCGACGATAAGTTTCAAAGTCTGATGGTTAACCCGGGAATAGTCCGAAACCGACTCAAGATAGCCTCGACGATCGGCAATGCCAAGGCCTTCTTGGAGGTGGCGCGCGAAACCGGCAGTTTTGACAACTATATCTGGAGTTTCGTTGGAGGCAGCCCCGTGGACAACCGACGGGAATCCATGTCTGATGTCCCGGATAAGACTCCAGAGTCTGACGCCATGAGCAAGGACTTGAAGCGTCGTGGGTTCAAATTTGTGGGTTCGACAATCTGCTACGCCTATATGCAGGCAACCGGCATGGTCAACGACCATAAGCTGGATTGCTTTAGGCACGGACAGGTGCAGTAGCCACCTGTAGTGCCTCTGATAGGTTGCCGTTACCGAGTGCCCGGTTTAAGATACACGCGGCTCGAGGGTCATTCGGGCCAAGAGCAACGATAAGCTAATAAAAATTAGGGGGGTTCGCCAGCATGAGAGCTGCGAGACTTGCCGGGCCAAAACACTTTGAATTCATCGATACCGATATGCCCGTGGCCGGTGACGGTGAATGCCTGATCAAACTTGAACGCGTTTCCGTTTGCGGCAGCGACTGTCGCCACGGGTTCAATATCCACCCTGAGGAAGAATATCCCATGGAACCCGGCCGGCCTTGCCACGAGTTGGCTGGAGTCATCGTCGAGAGCCGGACCGACGAGTACCGTGAAGGACAGCGCGTGATCGCCATCCCGGCCCGTGGTTCCGGTGGGCTCATGGAGTACATGACCTCAGACCCCAGCCGGATGATTTTGCTTCCAGACGAAGGTTCTCTTGACGAGTGGGTCATGTGCCAGCCTTCTGGAACTGTTTTGTACTCCTGCCAGCAGATGCCCAATATCCTGGGTAAGAACGTTGTCATCATGGGCCAGGGAAGCATCGGACTCAGCTTTGCGATGATCACCTCGCGAATGGGAGCGTCGAACGTTGCGGTGGTTGACCCCTTGGATTACAGGTTGGAAAAGTCCAAGCACTTTGGATCCACGCATCAGATCAATCCGGACAAAGAAAACGTCGACGAAGCCGTTTTGGAGATCACCGACGGCGTCGGACCCGACGTGATCGTCGAAGCCTCTGGTTACCCTGGACCTTTCAACGACTGCTTCCGACTGGTGAGACAGTTTGGGACAATCATGGTCTTTGGTGTTCAAGCGGATGACTTCGTGCCCGTCGAACATAACTACATCATGGATAAACAGCCGAGGATGATCGGTACCACCGGCGCCCGCAGCGGTGATCCCACCACCCAGATCAAGCATATGGTGGCCCTCCGTCAGCGCGGCTGGTGCGAGCCGGCCGACCTGATTACCCACCGAATGGACTTCTCTGATGTCCAGAAAGCCTATGACATGTATGACACTCAGCAAGATGAGATCATCAAGGTGATCATCGACATCAACAAGTAAAAACTCGTCTGCGGACGGTTTACATAAGCAGGTATCTAACGGGCCAGTGGTTATAGAATTACATGAGCTAATAACCACTGGCCGTTTTTGGACTCCCTCTTCTGGACCAGTGATGCGGGGATGAGGTGTTGTGATGGTGAATCCGGCATTTGAAATCAGAATGGTCAAAGAGAACCTGGACCTGTCTATGGCCCTGTTGCAGGCAGTCCAGGAGGAAAAAGTCACCGCCAGGCAACTGTTTCGGGACGGCCCCGAGGATATGTTCGTTGCCTTTGCTGTGGACAATAGCGGCCCAGATCAGATCGAGCTTACCCGGCGGGCTGCCAACCAGGCCCGCGCCGCCTTCGCATTGTCCGTGATTCAAACTCAGCGCAGTTTGGACTGCGTCTTTGTGAACCAGCCTCTGGAAGAAGACAATCCCGATCTGCAAGCTGCCCGTTGCGTGATGTTCCTGCTGAACAACACGGTCTTCCCCAACCTATTTCAGCCGGTGTGGAATTGCCCGCCAGAGTACCGTCGCCGCTTTGAAGTGAGGCCCATCAATCTATTGATGGATGCGGGGGAACTTCATGGCAAGGGCCTGAGTTGGGACCACGTGGGCGGCCTGCCCCAATACCTAGAGCTGCTGGTCTTCTTCGCCAATTGGGTGCAAGACCTTGATGAGGTTGGGTCGCCGGTGCAGGCGGTCCAGCAAGCCGCAAGAGAAGAAGAGATAATCCTCTCCAGTCCGGCCCCGGCGCGGATGATCGAGGGCCCGGTGGAGCGGTTCGTGGACGTTCAGTGTGATGTGGGAGACAACAACCTGGTTCTGGCCAAAGACCTTTATGCTGGTTTCCAGGAATGGTGCCGCGATACCGGTCAGAACGACGTCTCCCAGCGCAGTTTTGGCATGCAATTGACGGCCATGGGTTTTCAGCGTCGAAGGCGAGGCCGGGGTAAGCACTGGTGGGACGGTATCAAACTCACCGCTCCCGTCCAAACTGCGGAGTCTTTGCTTCAAGAGAGCCTGGTTGGAGCAGCCAACGGTTATGAAGAGTCCTATCAGACGGTACTGCCCACCTAGCACGGCAAAGATCGCTTAATTCTGGTTTAGCCGTCAGAGACCTGCGGCTTGTTGTCTCCCAGTCAACAACCGGGCTCATCGAAGTTGCCACAGCACCCTTTTCGTGTACGGAATTTGATGAAATTGTTGCGAGCAACAAGCTGCATCTTCCGCCATAACGGCATCGGTTGCTTCAGGTTCTCCCACGGTTGGAAATTTTGTTGGTCTCGACCGCACATGGTTGCGGGATTATGACAGTCGGGTAAACTGGCGACAACTTTTGTCAGGAGACCAACATGCCTGCCTACCTTGATAGCCTCTCCAATTTCGTCTGTGAAACACGGCTGGGAGCCCTCGAACCCTCAACTGTCTTGGCAGCAAAGTCAGTGGTGTTGGACACCATTGGAGCCATGCTGGCTGGCAGCCGTCTTCCGGAGAACGTAAAACTCGCTCAATTGGTCGCCAAGACAGGTGGAGAAGGTCAATCGACCCTTTTGGGCCAGCCTGGCTCGGTCACTGCGGTATTTGCCGCCTTGTCCAACGCGACTGCGGGAGTGGCGTTGGAGATGGACGAGGGGAACCGCCACGGCGGCGGCCATGCTGCCATCCATGTCGTCCCTGCGGCGTTGGCCGTTGCCGAAGAAAAGGGCGCCAGCGGGAAACAGTTTCTGGAAAGTGTGATCGCCGCATATGAGGTGACCTCGCGCATCGGCACCGGAACGGCGGTCAAGAAGACTGTCCACTCCCACGGCACCTGGGGAACCATTGGGTCGTCCGTGGCAACAGCCAAGCTGATGGGGTTCGACGCCGACAAAACCAAGGCAGCGATAAACCTGTCCGCGTCCATGAGTCCGGCCAATACCTGGACCCCGTGTCTGGAGGGAGCGACGATCCGTAACCTCTACCCTGGACGCTCTGGGTTCCAGGGCATCATGGCGGCGCAGTTGACCGACTGCGGATTCACCGGTTTGGAAGACGGACCTGCTGACATCTACAGCAATATACTAGGCGATGGCTTTGATGCGGAATCCGTCGTGGAGGGACTTGGCTCTCCTGGTTCCTACCGAATCCAACAGAACTTTTTCAAACTCCACGCCTGCTGTCTCTACAACCATCCGGTACTAGACGGAGTGCAGACAATCTTGAGTAGGGATAAGGTTACCGCCGGTGATGTGGCGAGTATCAAGGTGGAAGCGCCGCCGCTGGCGATGATCATGACCGACCCCGAACCGCCCAACATGCTTTCGGCCAAGTTCTCGCTGCCCTACGCAGTGGCCACGGCGGTGGTGCATAACAACACAGACATCAGGGCTTTCTATCCGGACCGTCTGCGGGATCGTGAGACCCTGGACCTTTCCCACCGCGTGGAGATCGTTGCCGACCCGCAGATGGACCTGCGCCGCTACGACTACCCGGCGGCCAAGGTGGCAATCTCGCTGAGTGACGGCCGAGTGTTAACAGAGGATGTGACTGCTCACCACGGCGACTCCCAGAATCCGGCCTCACGGCAGGAGTTGGAAGCTAAGTTTAACTTCCTGGCCGAGGAGATTATCGGCGAGGTACAGGCGGTGCAGGTGTTGGAGACGGTGAGTCATCTGGAGGCCCTAAGTGATATCAGAAGCCTGACTCGATTGATGGGAAGAAGCTAAGTTCGGGTCATCGACCGCGTTCGTCACCCCATAGGATTATGTGGAGACGAGTGGTGAACCTGAATCCATGTTTCAGGCATATCTCCGGCAGCCAGGAGCTCTTCCTGGCCAGGCCGTCGGGCGTCCGGCCCTCGGGCATCAGCAGTACTCGCTCTGGTGGGATGCTGTATCTGTTACGCAAGGCGCAGATCTCGTCAACATCGGATTCCACCGCCACCACAAACTTGAAATATGCCTCTGGCAGCGCGGCAAAGGTCTGCAGTGCCAACGGAATTTGAACCTCGTTTAGTCGGTTCCCTGACGTTCGCAGTTTAGGCGACACGTTCCATTGCTTGATGTGCCGCAGGATTTCGGATGTGGGAATGATCGTCCCGTTGGTCTCAACCTCAAAGGTGTAACCCTCTTCAGCTAAGGACTCCACCAGCGGTAGTAGTTCTGCCTGCTGCAGCATCGGCTCGCCACCGGTGATCACCACGTGGGAACAGTCATAGGCCTGTATCCTCTGATGGATCGACGCTGGGTCCAGTTCAACTACCTCGGTTTCATAGTCGAAATTTTGCCAGTCCCAGGTGTATTTGGTGTCGCACCAGCGGCAGGCCAGGTTGCAGGTGGCCAAGCGAAGGAAGACGGAAGGCACACCAAGCGAAATGCCCTCTCCCTGCACTGAGTGAAAAATCTCAGGTTCTCCGCCCGACTTCCGACTGACTTTTAGCATGACTAGGCTGGTAGAGCCGGATCAGGATAACCGGCTTCTCTGAAGCCGTTGGCCCGCAGGATGCAGCTATCGCAGCGACCACAGGGCACTTCGCCGCCCTGGTAACAGCTCCAGGTGAGGCCCAGGGGGGCCTTTATCTCAACGCCCAATTTGACGATGTCAGCCTTGGACATCTCGATTATGGGAATCTCTATCTGGACCGGGATATGATATTCCGTCCAGAGCTTGCTGCCGTATCCCAGAGACTCGGCCATCTTCTCGAAAAACTCGGGACGACAGTCGGGGTAGCCGCTGTAGTCGATGGCGTTGGGTGCCATGTAGAGGTGAGCCTCCACGTCCACCGGATTGACGCCCTCAATCTCGATGGCATGCAGCGTCTGGCTTTCCAGGTAGGCGGCGGCCAGAGAGAGGAAGATGGTGTTGCGCAGAGGCACGTAGGTTATGGGGATGCTGTTGCCCATCTGGGCGGTGTCCTGGTCCTCGGGAACAGGGAACCGATCAGGGTTGGTCAGGGCTGAGTACCAGGCAACTTTGCCCAGGAACGATATGTCCATCAGTTCCTGTTCAACCCCGATGGAGCTGGCAACATCGGCGGCGCAATCAACCTCTTTACTGTGACTTTGCCCGTAGTGAAAAGTCAGGGCGGTCAGGTGGTCTGTTTTGCCCTTGGCAAGCGCAGTCACGGTGGTCGAGTCCAATCCACCTGACAGCAGGCTCACCCCGTATCTGGGCATCTACTGATCTCCAGCTGAATATTCTGCGTATTGGTTCACGGACTCCCAGAGCCGGACCTTGGCGGGAGTGATTCCGCACAGGGCAACGGACTTTTCATACAGCACCCGACTCATGACCTCGCAGGAGGGGTTCTCGTTCTGGAATTCGTATAGTCTGACGAGGGACGCGCTGCCCATTCCTGAAATGAGTTCACCATCGCGACTGTTTACCAAGAATGCGTGATCCCAGTTGTCGTCCACCCAGCCTTTGATTTTATCTTTGAGTTCGGTGAAATCGTGGACTAGTCCTAATTCGTTCAGGGATTCGGAATCAAGAAAGACCTCGGCGCGGTAGGTGTGGCCGTGGGGATAGGCGCACTTGCCGTTGTAGTCCAACAGGCGATGGCCGCTGTCAAAGGTGAACTCGATTCTGATTTGGTACATGGTCGGTTGATCGGGGTGTGGCTAGTGGCGACTCCCCTGGTTGCCTACTTGGCGCTTTGTTCGGCGAAATATTCCACCGTCACTGCGGTGTGCAGGCCGCCTCTAACCTTGTAATCAAGGGTGATCTTCATGGACTGAGGCTGGCAAACGGCCACCAGGTCGATGAGCATCCGGTTT
This sequence comes from uncultured Dehalococcoidia bacterium, assembly GCA_964451445.1. Lineage (GTDB taxonomy): Bacteria > Chloroflexota > Dehalococcoidia > Lucifugimonadales > UBA3495 > UBA9611. The sequence goes on along the minus strand of CAYVIG010000013.1, from coordinate 5,387 downwards.
GCGGCGTGTTCTTGGACGATACCCACATCACGGTAAGAGAGCAGGTAATACTTCAGCGATTTAAGCTCGATGCAAGAGTCACTGGGCACGTAAGATATGATTAGATTGCCGTAATCAGGGAGACCGGTCCATGGGCAGACCGCCGTGAATTCGTCGGTGTCTATCTCAACCTGGGACTGTTGGTTCGGGTACTCATATTGAAAGGTGAGCAGGCAGGAAGGGTCGATGGTCTCCTCGCTCTTCGCGGGCAGTTCTTGGTCAAGACCTACATATTGGTTCTTCAGTTCTTGGATGGTCGCCATGGGAGCCTCCGTGGAGTATCAAACGGGAATCTAGAAGTAATGATAGGTGGCCGGGTTGAAGAGTGTCAAAGTGTCTTGCATGACCAGATGCCTCAAGATAATATACGGGCGAGCTTACGGCCCACGCCTGACAATAGAATCCATTGGCATGGTAATTCGCCGATAATGACCGGCAGGGAGCGTTGTTTTGACACTTGACGACCTGGACGCCTTGTCCATCGAACAGGCCCAAGCGCTCTCATTTGAAGAGCGCGACGCTCTGCTGGACCTGATAATCGCCGACGGCCTGCACGACTCTACTCCCGAGAACTCGTTCCGTTCCGGCATGTACACCGATTACTTCGATGAAGACATGACGCGGATGCTTAAGGTGAAGGCGGTCAAGGTCTACGTCCGCGGTACCACATCTTCTGGGTTTGACGGCAAAGTCGTCGGCGATAATTTCATGGATCAATACCGCGCCTGCTTCAGACACGTTGAGACCACGCTGACCGCCGCGCGCACTAGCTATAGTCGAGTGGTGAACATGGTGATCTTCCTGACTAACATGGACAACTGGGAGAAGTTCAACGAAGTGTTCCGAGAGTTCGTGCCCAACCCTCCCTGCCGTGCGGTAATCGGCACCACCGGTCTGGCGTTGAAGCCGCTGACCATCGAGATAGTGGACTGTTTCGCCTACCGGGTTTCTGATTAAAAACCTGGTTCAACCAAAACCTACCAACTTTTGGAGGAAACGATGGCTAACCTGACACTGGCTTACAAAGTTCGTGGATACAGCACCGGAACCCTGGGACGGGCCATCTGCAACGCCCGAACCCACCATTTCGTGGCCGATGACAGCGGCGGAGACGAGGTTGGGGCCGGAGAGCTTTTCTTCTCCGGAATCTCCGCCTGCGCTGTGAACATGGTGGAGCGTTTGGCCAACACCGACAGCATCGATCTGGACTGGATGGATGTTGCCGTGGAGTCCTACCGTGACTCGGACGCCGACCATGGAGACCTGACGCTCTACGACGCTGTCAGGATCAAGTTCGAGATGTGGGGCGTAGACGACGAAGATGCCCTTAACCTGGTTGAGACCTGGAAAAAGCGTTGACCCCTCTACGGTTCGGTCGCCGTGGCGACCGCTGATACCACCGTGGCATTGGTCTCCCACACCGAAAAACGTCGATAAAACTAACGGCTGACTGGTTTCAGCCAAGGACGATATATGCGTATCTGCTCTTTTTTGCCCAGCGCCACCGAGATGGTCTACGACTTGGGACTCAAGGACTCGCTTTATGGCGTAACCCACGAGTGCGACTACCCGCCGGAAGCTCGCGACAAACCTCACGTGGTCCACAGCGTCTTTGAGGGTCAGGAGCCGACCAGTGGCGAGATTAGCAAGGTGATTGCAGAACGGCTGGCCGAGGGGTTGGGCATCTATGAGATTGACTCAGAGTTGCTGAAAGCCGCCGAGCCAGACCTGCTGATAACCCAGGCAATCTGCGAGGTTTGAGCGATCTCCACTCGGCAGGTTGCCGAGGTGAGTGTGGGACTGGCCAAAGAACCGGAGGTATTGTCACTGGACCCTCTGCATATCGGAGACGTGGTTGAAGACATCAACCGGGTCGGCAGGGCCACTGGCACTGAAGCCAAGGCCGCGGAGATAACCACTGGCCTTACAGCACGCATCGAGTCGATAGTCGAGCGCGCCAAAGACGCCGATAACCACCCCAGCGTCCTCCACGTTGAGTGGGCCGACCCGGTGATGTGCGGCGGCCATTGGGTGCCTGAAATGACGGAAATGGCCGGCGGTACCAATAGTTTTGGGGACAAAGACACCGGCACGCTCAAGCTGGACTGGGATGAAGTGGTGGCCAGCCAGCCAGAGATCATCATCATGATGCAGTGCGGGTTCGACGTGAAACGCTGTCTGGAAGACATGCCGATCATGAGAGCCAAAGAAGGCTGGGCGTCGTTGCCTGCAGTGAAGAACAACCGGGTTTATGTGGTGGATGCTGGTTCCTATACCAGCCGGTCCGGACCGAGGTTGGTGACAGGGCTGGAGATCATGGCCGAGATGGTCCACCCAGAGTTGTTCTCGGGTTTGATACCCGAGTCTGCGGCGTTGCGTCTTTTTGGAGACCTGACTAAGACCGGGTAGGTCAGTTCAGGCGCGGGCCCTGGAAAGGGTTTTGCTTGGCTATGCGTTCCCGCAGCGCTTCGTTGCCTTGTTTCAGCAAGGGAATCAGGTCAAAGAGCCGGGTTGACGCAGTTTCCGTGACCAGCAGACTCTGTCGTAGGTGTGGCTCCATATCCAGACTGTCCGCGATGGCATAAGAGAGCGCGATGGGGTCTTCTGGGATGTCCACCCTGGAGGTATACCCACCGGTCAGGGCTGTTAGGTTCCGCACCAACTCGATGTATTCTTCGTTGACCTGGGGCAGCAACTCGACACATCCTTCGCCTTCTATATCCACTAAGTAGCGAACCCGCCCCACCACGTGGGGCACTCGCTGGATGATCTCTTCGATCTCAAACCGCTGCTGTCCCTTGGTCATGATGTTCATGCGACCCTGGTCCAGCAACTCAGAGCGGAGTATGCGAGTGGACGTGCCGATGCGCTCCGGCTCGGCGGGGGCTCCAACTTCCGGCCCCTCTTTGATCAGGACAACGCCAAAGGGCGCGTCCTTTTCCAGGCACTCACCAATCATGTCACGGTACCGCTCCTCAAAGATGTGAAGCGGCAGATCCATGCCGGGAAACAGAACCAGGTTCAAGGGGAATAAAGGTAGTATGATGAGCCCGTCTGAGGACTCGTCTTGAGGCTGAGACATAACACTAGGAGTATATTCCCTGGCGTGACGACAGTACAAGGAGAGCAGGCATCGCAGTCAGGTGAAAAGTTAAGACTAACGCCGGTTCTTAGCCCGGCGGACCCTGAAGCTGGTAGGGCCTTTTTGATGCCTGGCCCATCTCAGATAGTCAGAGAATTCCGGGTTGGCCCGCAATGCCGCTATGGAGTTCAGTTCGTTGGCTAGTGTGGATTCGGAAAACATGGCATGGACCTGCCGGTGACAGGTGGGGCACAGCTTGGCCTGGGGGCCGAATTTTCCGCCCCTGGAACGCGGAATCAGGTGGTGTGAAGTGAATCGCGAAGACTCTCGTTTGCAGAGCGCACAGAGGTTGGATTCTTCGGATGCACGTGGCGGCAACAGTGGCCTGAGGTCTACCGATGCCCGCCGTACCACGGTATTACGCCTTGTCCGGCACTTCCAAGAAGCGCCAACCCGGAAGGTCAACTTGCCAGGCATCGTCTTCCCACAGCATGGGCAGTATCAGCCCGTTCATTGCCCTGCCGTGCTCCACCTCTGTGGTGTCGTCCTGCATACCAAAGGGAAGGAAGGCAAATGCGTGTAGGTCATCCAGATAGCTAGTGGGAGAGATTCCAAGGTCGGTTAGGTCTTCCAGCGGCCACAGACTGAGCACCGTCTTTCTGAAATCGTCCAGCATCGCTGCCCGCATGGGATGGTCCTGGTTGTACCCGGCGCGGTAGGCATCCTGCATGTTGATCTGGTTTCGAGTGGCCCAAACGCCCATACGCATGCCGCGGGTCTCTTTGGACAACATGGACCAAGCCAGGTCCATATCGCCGTCTCTCACAGCCTCGGCAAATGTTCCGGCCCGGCCGCCACATTCATCGGGGTACGGGCTTCTTTTCGATCCGGGTATACGCATTGATTTCCTGTGCTAGTGATTCTTAGCGGTGGCTACCAGCCGATGGCGTAGCCGTCTCGCCGTGGGTCTGCGGCTCCCTGGAGGGCGCCGGTCTTGGGATCCACCTGGATCATCATCTCGCTGCCTTGAGCGCCCCAATCAGGCATCACGTTCAGTTGATGACCTTTGCTTTCAAGGGCTCGGCGCACGTCAGAATCGAACCTGGACTCCATGTGCAACAGATTATCACAGACGTGGGGGACGTTGGACTCGGTTGGGTTGTGGGAATTTCGCCACCGAGGGGACTCTACACACTCGGCAACGGTCGCGCCGAAGTCGATCAGGTGGGTGATGACCTGCATGTTGGTCTGCACCTGGGTGTCGGCTCCAGGGGTGCCGCAGACCAGCATCAATTTTCCGCCACCGGCAGCCTTGCCATCGGAGGCTGGGCCGTCACCTTCAAAGACCATCACCGGGTTCATGGTGTGGCGAACGCGCTTCCCGGGCTGGAGGCAGTCCACGTGGTCCTCGTCAAGGTGCCAGTAGGTCATCCGGTTGTTCAGAAGAATCCCTGTGCCCTCAGCCACGATGCTGGATCCCAGGGAGCTTTGGATGCTCTGGAGCTGGCAGACCGCGTTGCCCCATTGGTCGACGATTACGAAACAGGTGGTGTCCTCTTCCTGGACGGCTCCGGCGGTTACGCGTCCGGCGCTGCCCGAACCAGACTGGTAGACCCACGGATCACCGTGGGTGGGATCGGACGCTTTGGCCAGGTCGATGAGCCTGGCCCGTTCTTTAGCATACTCTTTGGAGATTAATCCCAGCGTGGGAATATTCGTGTGGTCGGGGTCGGCCATGTAGGCTTCCCTGTCAATGAACGCCAGCTTCTTGGCTTCAACCATCAGGTGGATGATTTCGGCTGAGTGGCAGCCCATGGATTGCAGGTCGAACTGCTCCACCATGTTCAACTCTTGGAGCAGCACGTGGCCGCTGGAGTTGGGCGGCGCTTCGTAGACCGAGTGCCCGCGATAACTGGTAGAGATTGGAGCCTCCCAGCGGGAATGGCAATCGGCCAGGTCTTTCATGGAGATCAAGCCGCCCTGTTCGTCGGAGAACTTGACAATGGATTGGGCGATTTCACCGGTGTAGAAGGCGTTCCGGCCACCATCAACGATGGCCCTGAAGGTTTTGGCCAGGTCTTTTTGGTAGAGAATCTCACCAGGTTGCATCGGTTTGCCACCGGGGGCAAAGATGGCTTGGGAAGCCGGGAATTCGCACAGCAGTGAATCGCCTGCGATAACGCGTGACAATACATGAGTAGTGGGGAAGCCATTGTCGGCAAGGTCGATTGCCGCAGCGAATAGCTCTGATCGTTGCAGGGTGCCG
>CAYVIG010000012.1:1123-23160 GCA_964451445.1 uncultured Dehalococcoidia bacterium | reverse complement strand
CTGGGATGCTGCTCATGGTCAGCGTCCAAAACATGGATGAAGCGATGGAAGCTGAACAAGGTGGCGCTGACATCGTCGACGTCAAGAACCTGCAAGAAGCCTTGGTTGGCTCCGGCCACCCCAACATCGTCAAGGCAGTGCGGGGCATAATGCCGGTTGAGAAGCACGTTAGTGTGACCCTGGGCGTGGTACCCAACCAGCCAGGCACTGTGGCCATGGCTGTCTATGCAGCCGCGATGATGGACGCCACCTCTGTGAAGGTTGGCTTTCAAGAAGCCGAATACGACCAGGCTGTAGAAGTTCTGAAAGAATCACGTATGGCCCTTGAAGGCTTCAACTGTAAGTTAGTCGGATCGGTCTTTGCCGACAATGAACTCTTTGAGAAGGGCCTCGATCCGCTTTGCATGATCGATCTGGCCAAAGACGGCGAGTGCGACGGCTGGCTGATCGACACACTGACCAAGGACGGTCGAAACCTCTTCGACTTCATGTCCGAACCTGTCTTGAAGGACATGGTCCTCAAGGGCAAAGAACTGGGCATGAGCACCGCGTTGTCCGGCCACTTGAAGCTGGCCGACCTTGACGAGCTGGCCCGTATCAACCCGGACATCGTCGGGGTCAGGGGCGCGGTCTGTGGAAACGGAGAACGGGACCGGGCCGTAGCCTGGGAAGCCGTCGCCGAATTTAAGCGTCAGGTGGACCTCCGCAAGAGCGGCGAGGTTGATGTCCATGACGGCGAGGTCATCCCCGTAAGCGGCTCGAACGGATGGGTGGTCATCGACGGCCGCGGCAAGAGCTGCGCTGGAGTGATTGCAGCCCTGACCAAACAAGTGGACGTTGATAAAGAGTCATTTGTGGAAGCCATCCTGGCCGACGCGCTGAACATCTACGACGTAAGCCTGTGGGCGGAGAAAGCCGGACACGAGGTCCTAACCAAACGCTCCGACCCAGACGGCACAACCCGGGTCCTGATCCGCCCGTAAGAACCTCAAAACTCAAGCAAACAAAGAAGAGAGTGCCAAAATTTGCGCTCTCTTTTTAATTTCCAAATCAACCGATCGGGCGGTCGAACCAAATCCCGAAAACGGCAGGTTTCTACCCCGACGCAGTCGGTTAGATCATGAAGACTGGGTCGGAGTCTTTGTTGATCCTCGTTTCGGTCTTGATGCCATCCCTCTGAAATTTGGTGAGCGAGTGCATATTGCTGTAACTCTCGCCGTCCAAATACTGCAACTGCTTGGATAGCCTGCTGGCTAATGCAGCCTCAATCTCATCCTCGGAAACCTGGGGGAAAGCCGTATCTGAAGCAATGGTGAATCCCCACAGTGTCTGGAAAGCCGGTATATGCACCTGCACAGCCTTGGAATGATCGAACAAAGTGCCCAAGGTATTGAATATGGTGGTGAAACACTCGGTGTAACTCAACAATCCAGCCGGACCAGATTGGGTTACTAGAACCCCACCGGGGTTCAGGCGAGCCTTGGCCAGAGAGTAGAACTCCTGGGTGTAAAGAAGAGCGGCAGTCCCACCTTCAAGTGGGTCGACCAGATCCAAAATGATCACATCATAAAAATCCGACGTGTTTTGGAGATAGGCGCGGGCGTCTTCGTGCAGCAGGTTGGTCCGCGGGTCGTCGAAGCTACCCTGATGGTGATTGGGGAGGTACTGTCGGCAGAGTGCTACCACCTCCGGGTCGAGGTCGATCATGGTGGCACGTTCTACCGATTTGTGGGCAAGGACCTCGCGGAGAGTGCCGCCCTCGCCGCCGCCGCCGATGAAAACTTGCTTGGGTTCTGGGTGGCACAACATGGCGGGATGCACCAGAGTCTCGTGGTAGATGTGTTCGTCGCGTTCCGTGGATTGCGTCTTGCCGTCGAGGACCAGACTGCGCCCAAACAGTTCGGAGTCCAGAACTTCAACCTTTTGGTAGGCAGTGCTGCCTGAGAAGAAGACCTCGCGGACCTTGAGCATCACGTTGAGGTCGGCGTAAACGCCTTCAATGAACCAGTTGCCAGACATATCCATACTAAGCAGAGAACCCGATCAGAGCCCCACGGCCTCCTGGTGGACCGCAAGTCCACGCTGTATCTCTTGGATCTCTGGGTTAGCGGATTCCAGTGCTTCCGCTAATTTGGTTGCGGCTTCCATTGGCCTGAAAGAAGTACCACACGAGAATATATCTGCGGCTGCATAACCGTATTCCGGCCAGGTATGGATGGATATGTGGGACTCGGCAATGGCCAGAATCCCAGTAACTCCCTGGGGTGAAAAGCGGTGGAAGGATTCGCCGATGATGGTGGCGCCAACGCCTTCAGCCGTCTCTATCATCACTTTACGGATGTAAGAGAGGTCGTTTAGTAGCTCGGGGTTACAGTCCTTGAGTTCCAACAAGAGATGAGAGCCTAGTACTTCCAATCACCTGCCCTCCTGAATATTCATAGGTTGATTTGAGCGCAACAATGAATCATTCTATATGCCCATCCTAAGCTAGGCAAGACCCGACATTAAAAGGTCACCAATTCGACCAAGTCACGCTCGTTTTTGATCCGTTCGAGCTGATGGCTCTCTTTTAATCTACACCCATGGTATCGTTGAATCTAACCGAACAAATTTGGGGGCTGAAGATTCATGGCTTTGGGAAGTTCCGAATCGGGTGGCCTCATAGCTTCCAACGGCGGCATGGTACTCTTGGTTGAAGATGACGATCGCATATCACGCTTAGAAAGGTTCGTACTGGAGCAGGTAGGTTATCGTGTGGTCTGCGTTGGCGCCGGCGAAGAGGCCCTTGAGATGTTGCCCAATACCTGGCCCACGGCACTGATCTCAGTGAGCGACCTTTATTCCGTGACCGCCACAGGCGACCAGGGCAACAGACAGGTGATTGACGCTCAGGTATGGTTCGGAGACCAAGATGGCGAGGTTCAATCCTGGACGCTGCCGTAAGGTCGGAAAACCGCTAAAGGAATCAGGTACGCAGTAACGGTCGAGAAAGGGCGCTAAGTAAGTTCAACCGTTACCCAGATACCCCTCGAAATCCACTGGGGGGATTATTCGTCCTCAGACCAACCGGCTTCCAGCGCGTCTTCGTCTATGAGGTTTTCTTCTTCCTCGTCGTCATCATCATCCTCTTCATCCCGCACTAGACGGGCCTCTCTCTCTGTAAGTAATGTTCGGCCGTTGCCGTTCATCTTGGAAGGCGACTGGTTCGAGAACGAGACTGTGTTGTGCAGACTGTGGTGCTTGAATGTCTCTCTAATCATGATGGAGATGCCGTCTTCATTCACCGTCACCACGGCCGCCGAGTATTTGTTTCCACCGTCGATAAGCCGAGAAAGTCTATTTCCCACCTTCGGCTCAATTTGGCCGAGCAGCTCCCCGGCCAACGTCCGGACAGTGACGTTACTCTTTTCCCGAGTTAGTACGACAGGGTCGGAGGGAGAGACATGGACTCTTGACCTTGCTCCCCGGGTGCTTCGGATCAACGTGGTGGCAGACTTGCCACTCTCTTCTATGAAAGTCTGCGGTTGTGCTGCAGCTTTCCTGGCCGGTCTACCTGCACCGGTGTTCGCCAATTCGGGATTAACGCTTAGATGATCGAGCCGGGCCAGGTTCTTCTTGGCTATGTTGTTATACGGGGTGACCTCAAAGACCCGATTCAGCACGGCCCGTGCGTCTAAGTAACTGCCCACTTCAATCAGCGCTTTCACCAATCGGTTCATTGCTTCCACATCAGTGGGAAACAATTCCAGGATTGCTTTGTTGACCTCGGTGGCCCGTTCCCACTCGCCGTTCACGGCAAGATTGACGGCTTCCCTGCCAAGGTTTTTCTTCAGTTTGATACTGCCGCGTGTGCTTGTTACTTCCGAATCCATCCCGTCTCCTGTCTGGCGCTGTAATTAGATTTTCAGCCCCAAATTAGGTGGCCACATCACCGTTGATTTATCTCTCGAGCCAACTAGCCTCACACCAGATGATGATGTCCGCTTGCCTCTATTATTAGAGTGGTTTTTGGTGTTTTCCGAGGCTCATTTCATGCCCAGGCTCTATATAGTATTTACAGTATGGTCTCGCCAAAGGTCAAGCCTAAAAACAGCATGAATATCTTAATTAAAACCGGCTCATATTTGGCGTAATGGTACGGCACCTTAAAGAATCACCGATTCAGGATTGAAATGACCTAAAAAGTCTGCGGGTGGGACGCAAATGTATGAAAGAAGTAAGAAAGCCGAAGAACTATGCGGGGGACTAAACCAGTTTACGGTGCCGCCACCTGATCTTTATCAGATCCAGCGTCATGGTCAGTGAATCCTGCAGCGGGCGCACCTTGCTCTTGGGCCGGTAATACCAGTCGATACCCACCTCAGAGAAACTCCGTCCAAGCTTCCGGGCCAGATGCAGAAGTTCAACATCAAAGGCAAAGCCGTCAATGGTCAGACGCGGGAACAGGTCCTCTGCTGTTTCTCCTCTGAAGCACTTGAACCCACATTGAGTGTCGGCTAGGCCAGGAACCGCCAGGCAACTCACAAAGAGATTGAATAGACGACCCATGACATGGCGGCGTACCGGCTCTCCAATTCGGGCCGCACCATCGGCTTCGCGGGAGCCCAGGACGATATCGAAATCAGGGCCGTCTAAAGGCAGGAGGCGTTCCACCTGATGGATGGGGACCGATAGATCGGCGTCGCAGATCAGGCGGTACTGACCCTCAGCAGCCAACATCCCGTTCTTCACCGCCCAACCTTTGCCGCCGTGTCTCAGACGCAGGATACGCACGTTGGCGTGCTCAACGATGACCCGACCAACCAACTGGGCAGTGTGGTCGGTGCTGCCATCATCGGCAACCACCACCTCCCATTCGTAATCCTGGGCCGCAAGGTATTCGGTAACTTTGGCTAGGGTCTCTGCAATCCGGGGTTCTTCGTTGAAGGCCGGAATCACAACTGATAGGAACGTCTCGGCCAAATACTTACTCCCTGCATATCAAAGCCAGATTGAAAACGGACTTGAAAAATATTACGACTTCAGGTGCCAGCATCAGCTGATTGAACTAATCGGTTGGGTCAGGTTCATCGAGTTGGAAACCACGGTGAAGCAGTCTGACCGCCTCCTGCGCCTGCTCTTGCCGGATGATACAAGAAATACGAATCTCCGACGTTGTGATCATGTCGATGTTCACGTTGCCGTCTGCCAGCACGCGGAACATTCGGGAGGCATACCCGGGCGTGTGCTGCATACCAGACCCAACCACACTCACAGCGGCGAGATTATCCTCGCTGATCATGTCACCCATGCCAAGTTCCTTGGACAACTCCTCAACCTTGGCCATCGCAGTGGGAAGATCGGTCCCATTGACCGTGAAACTGATGTCGGTGGTGCGGTCTTCGCTGGCGTTCTGGACGATGGTATCCACGCTGATGCCAGACTGGGCTAGTGGCTCGAACAAAGCCGCAGCAACTCCGGGTCGGTCCGGAACACTGCGCACGGTTATCTTGGCCACGTTGTTGGTGCAGGCGATTCCCGTTGCTTTGATTCTATTTTCCATTTCACCCTCGTTGGCGTTGCCTGGAATACCGTGGATCAATGTCCCCGGTGTGTCATTGAAGCTGGAAGCCACGTAAATCGGAACGTTGTAGACAGCGCCCAATTCGATGGACCTGGGATGCATCTTAGCCCCGTAATTCGCCAACTCCAGCATCTCGTCATAGTCGATTTCAGTGAGCTTGCGGGCTTCCGGTACAATCCTGGGATCAGAGGTATAAATCCCGTCTACGTCTGTATAAATCTCACACTGGTCTGCCCCTAAAGCCGCTGCTAGTGCCACAGCTGTGGTGTCTGAGCCGCCCCGTCCAAGGGTGGTTATGTCATTATCCTCGGTGATTCCTTGGAAGCCGGCCACCACCACGACCCGGCCTTCCGCAAGCTCTCTTTGCATGCGCTCTGTGTCCACTCGGTGGATCAATGCCCGGCCGTGGCTGGTATCTGTGTGTATCCCCGCCTGGGAACCGGTGAGACTGACCGCTTCCTGTCCCAGGTCGGCCAGGGCCATGGTCAGTAGAGTGCAGGCCACCAACTCACCCGTTGAGAGCAGTAGATCCATTTCTCTGGGGTGGGGTTTGTCTGAGACAGAATGAGCCAGGGCGATAAGATCATCGGTCGAATCACCCATTGCAGATACAACGGCGACCACGCCGGTGCCATTTTTACTGACATCTGCGATGCGACGGGCCACTCCCTGTATCTTTTCGGCGTCCGCCACAGAAGACCCTCCGTATTTATGAACTACTAACGCCATGATTGGTTCTTAGTACTATTCCCGGATTCTAATCTTCGACCAGGTGGGCGCCGAGGACGGTGGGTTGTGTGACGCTGACCTTACCTTCCACACTGGTCTGCCTGGCGGCTTCCGCCATCTCATAGGCCACGGTCATCTCACGGCCCTTGGTCAACGCCAGCACCGTGGAGCCGCTGCCAGAAAGGAACACACCCAGCGCCCCCGCGTCCAAAGCGGCTTTAAAAATCACCTTCATGGCGGTGAACAGAGGATGCCGATAGGGTTGGTGCAGCCGGTCCTGGGTGGCAACGGCCAAGAACTCTGGATGATTGGTGGCCATGCTGGCCACCAGAAGCCCAACGCGGCTCATGTTATGTACGGCGTCGTCTATGGGCACGGATTCGGGTAAAACCGCCCGTGCGTCCTCCGTTGATATCCTAACGTCTGGCACGAATATCACCGCATGTAGGTCTGACGGGACATTTACGGGTACTGTGTAAAGCCGCTGACCCTCTTCGGTCGTGTCCGAGATGACAAGTTGCATTCCGCCCATGACCGCAGCCGCAACGTTGTCCGGGTGCCCTTCTATGGTCGCGGCCATCTCAAGAAGGTCTTTGGCGGTGTATTCCTGTGAGCAGAGGGAGTTGGCTGCAACCAACCCACCGGCAATGGCAGCTGCGCTGCTGCCCATACCTCTGGCCAAGGGAATGGCGTTGTCACACTTGATGCTGACCGTGGGCATCTTCTCGCCAGCATCATCGAACAAGAATTCCATGGACTTGTGCACCAGGTTGTCGCGTCCGGTGCCCAATTCACCTTCGCCTTCTCCAGTGACCTCAACCACAGATTCCCCGACATCCAGAACTGTCACCTCAAGGGCGTTCCAAACGTCCAGGGCCATCCCCAGACAATCGTATCCTGGGCCCATATTTGCGGTTGTCGCGGGAGCTTTGACGCGGACTGTAGTCATCTTATTCTTTCGGTCGAGTGTGTATGAGAGTGAACTTCTGAACTGGTCACGCGTATGTCACGTAAGCTCAGACTGCGAATAAGACTCTACCTCAAGAAAGAATCGCCAACAAGTCCGGTGACAACTGAACAGGTGGGCTGGAGCCGTCTACGTAAGAGGGGTTCAGTCTCCACTGGTGGCTGGAAGCCGCCGCCCACATGCCCTCTGACGACTTTCAGATAGTCCAAGGCCAGCCGAGTGAGTAGGAACATCTGCCGCACCTTCTCTTTAGCATCCTCGCCGATGCAGGTACTCAGGTCCTGGCCTTTGAGCAGTTCCACCGGTCTCTGAGCGCATTCCTCGGGTGATGAAACCAGGAACCCGCTGACGTCGTTGTCTATCTGGACTCGGATGCCGGCGGCAACCCCGCCAATGACCGGCTTGCCCTTCCACATTCCTTCAGTGACGGTCGGACCAAAACCCGCTCTGATGGATTTCTGCATCAGGACATTGGATGCCACCAGGATGGCGTTGACCACTCCATCCATCGAGGCTGGTATGTCGCATGGGTCGATGCCCATTCCCATGATGATCGTCTGTACTATGGCCAGGTCCATCGGGGCATTCTTGATGGTGAGCGGATCGATGGCTGGAGGCGCAATCAGAACCGGCACATTTTCCCCCAGATCCGACGGGACGTACGCCGCCTGGGAGAAGATCAATTCATCATAATCTTGAGTCAATCAGGGGCATCAGGGCTTCCAGCACCGCCTTGTTGGGGTTGTGAGGTCGATGTGGCAGATCCAAATCCAGGTCTGTCTTTCTTTATTGGGCTACAGCCGGGCCAGTGGCAGTAGCTGCGGGTCATGGACGAACCAGACATCGGCCGCCAACCCTTTGGCGTTCATGTCCTCGGCCACCCGTTGGATGCAACTGAAGTAGATATCCAGCTCTTTGGGTGAAAGCTCGCCCTCGGAGCCCTGCAGCATGTTGTGGGTCTTCTTGGTTACGTCAAATAACTCGGCCGCGTCGGGGTTGATTGCGATTCTTTCGGTTTCTATTCTCAGAGCGTTGCCCAGAGGGACTATGGATTGTAGAATCTCCGCCACTTCGCCGCCAGTGGCGGTGCTGTTCAAGCGCATGACCCACAGTCCGCTCAGGTTTTTGGCCACGGAGGCCAACTCATCAGCTAATCTGGGGTCGAGTAACGGTCGGTAATCTTCGAAGGAAACGGGAGGGTGATCAAGCCTGGAATATATCTGCTATCTAGCCTCAATCAGGTATCAGATCAGTAGTGGAAGCAACCAGCAACGCAGCGTTTCCGGTGAGTAACTACCTACTCTACGGTCACAGACTTGGCCAAGTTCCGAGGCTGGTCCACATCTCGGTCCCTAAGGAGGGCGATGTGGTAAGCCAGCATCTGCAACGGCACTGTGGTGAGCAGAGGGATGATATGCTCCGGCGCCTCCGGTATATACAGGACGTGGTCAACGTCGGCGGCCAGTTGGGCGTCGTCTTCTGTCAGCACCGCCAGGACTTGTCCGTCTCTGGCTTTGACCTCTTTCACGTTGTTCGCCACCTTGTCGTATAGCCAATCTTGTGGTGCCAAAGCGACGATGGCCATGGCGTTATCGATGAGGGCGATGGGTCCGTGCTTCATCTCTCCGGCCGGATACCCCTCCGCATGGATGTAGCTGATCTCCTTGAGCTTGAGTGCGCCCTCAGAGGCAATCGGCGAGTTCATCCCTCGACCAAGGAACAGAAAATTATTGAATCCGACGTATTCGTGGGCCACATGTTGGTAGATCGAATTATCGGCCAACAGGTCACCCATCAGTCTGGGCAGTTGGGCCAAGCCATCCACCAACTCTTGGGCCTTCGCCGTGTCCAATGTCCCACGCGACTGGCCCAAGTAGATGGCTAGCAGGTTCAGAATCGTAAGCGAAGCCACAAATGTCTTGGTGCTGGCAACCCCGATCTCGATCCCTGACCGCATGTAGAGGGAGCTGTCAGCTATGCGTGATGCCTGGCTACCTTCCGCGTTGCAGATGGTGACCAGTCTTCCGCCTTTGTCCTTGACCATCTGCATGGCAGCTACGGTGTCGGCGGTCTCTCCAGACTGCCCGATGGACACAACCAGAGTGTTGGGCCCGATGAATGGGTCACGGTAGCGGAATTCAGACGCGCTTTCTGCTTCGGCAGGCAGGCCGCTGAATCTTTCTACCAAGTGACGACCCACCAGGGCAGCGTTCAGGCTGGTCCCACAGCCAATCAATACCACCCGGTCAAGATCGGCAATCTCCTGTTCCGAGAGAGGGAAGTCGGGCAATACCACTTGCCTGGTATCAAAGTTGACCCGCTCTCGCATCGCGCTGGCCACGGCCTGAGGCTGCTCCATGATCTCTTTCAGCATGAAGTGCTGGTACCCAGCTTTGTCCACCAGTACCTCTTCTTGGGTGACCAGGCGTGGCTGTTTGTCGATGGCGTTGCCTTGGAGGTCCTTGTACTCGACGCCCTTGGTGGTGACCACCACCATCTCGCCGGTCTCCAAGAAACCTACCTGCCCGGTATTGGACTCGGCTTGAAGCAAGGGCAGCAGGGCAGGAAGGTCGCTGCCTATGATTGCTTGGCCATCGGCTTGAGCCACCACGATTCCACCGGCATGACCCAACCTGAGGGCGCAGATCTCAGCATTGTCGCCTTGCAGAACCGCCGATATGGCCTGGGAACCCTTCACCATTCCACCCATTCGCCGGAAAGCGTCCTGGAAGCTGAGACCTTGTTCCATACCCTCTTCAACAAGGTGGGTCAAGACTTCGGTGTCGGTCTCGGAATGGAAGGAATGACCGGTGTCGGTCAGTTGCTGCTTCAACTTGAGATAATTCTCGACGATGCCGTTATGAACTACGGCGATACGTTGTTCGCAGTCGATATGGGGGTGGGCATTCTCGTGGGAAGGTCGCCCATGGGTGGCCCAGCGAGTGTGGCCAAGCCCAACGGAGCCTTGGGGAAGTTCTTCTACAGTGCTGTCGTCCAGCCCATTTACCTTGCCGACGGTCTTCCTGACCTGAAGCTCACCTTGGGCGTCGACAATAGCTATACCTGCGCTATCGTAGCCCCGGTATTCGAGCCGCCGCAGGCCCTCATAGATGATGGGCCAGGCTTCCTGTTTTCCAACGTACCCAATGATGCCGCACACAGGCCCTCCCGACCACGCTCTCAACACGGAGCTTCATCTTGATTAGAAAGCGCCTTCGGCTTAATCGGGAAAACAAAAACGCTTGCCACTAGTATAGGAACCGCTGGAAATTTGTGTCAACGAAACCAGCCTGACCTAACGGTCAAACTACCGAATCTCCGAGGAAAGAGAGGTGAAGGTTATTTGGACTCTGATTTCAGCAGCTTGGTGAGGTTCTTGGAGAAATCTTCCAGAGTGTTGCGGGCCTTTCTGCGGATGATAGGCTGGCCCAACTCGCCCAGACGGCCCATAAAGGTAGTGTCACTGATGATCTCAAGCTCTGTCTCGTTGTCTGACTGAGCGCTCACTTTCATGCTCATGTTGGTCTTGACCCCGCCGCCAACACGTTTGTCACCGGCTTCAACCAGGAAATAGGCCTCGCCAGTTTCTTCGTCTTGAGAGAGGATTGTGATCGTCCCGCTCAGGGTCATTCCCATGGGGCCAACTCTGGCTTGGAGGGTGGCCTGGAAGCGGTCTTCACCGTCTGGAGTTATCTCTTTGATTCCCGGTACACAGGAACCAGCCTTGGGGATGTCCATCACCAAATCCCAGGTGTCTTTGCGGTTGGCCGGGACGACCGAGCGAATTTCCAGTTTCATAGTTTAGTTTCGGGTGATCGGCTTAAGCGGAGATAGCTGCCAAGGATTGCTCCACTGCGCGACGGGCGAAGACCTCAGCCATATCGGTCTTGTATTCCGAAGAACCCCGGAAATCGTCCAGTGGGTCCACGACGTCTTTGACCAGTGCGGCGGCAGCCCGTATATTCTCATCGCTCAGATCTTTGCCGCGTAGAGAATCTTCGGCATCGGTGGCCCTGATGGCGGTCACGCCAACGGAACCCAGGCATATTCGGATGTCTTTGCAGGTACCGTCTTGTTCTTTGGAGACTACAGCCGCTACAGAAACCGTCCCATAGTCGTCAGCGGTGCGAGGCAGGAACTTCAGGTAGACAGCGCCAGAACCAGCCGGCGCTTGCGGGACCAACACGCTGGTCAGCACTTCGCCAGGTTGTACATCGGTCTCGTAGTAGTCGATGAAGAAGTTTTCCAGCGGCACCGACCGGTCTCCGTTAGTTGAGGTCAGGACAGCCGATGCTCCCAGAGCAATCAGCGAGGGAGGTGGGTCCTGGGCGGGATCACCATTCACCAGTCCGCCGCCGATGGTCGCCATATTTCGGATGCGGGGCGTGGCCACCTTGCGGAAGGTGTCTGCCAGCAGCGGGAGTTCTTTCCCGATAACTGGGCTGGTCATGATCTGGTGCTGGGTGCAAAGGGCGCCAATCCTGATCCCATCAGGTGTGGACTCGATGTTGTTGAAGCTCCCTATCTTTCGCAGGCCAACCACGTGGCCTGGTTGGGACAAGCGTTGTTTCATTTGAATTACAAGGGCGGTCCCCCCGGCCATGATGCGGGAGTCGTCGCCGTACTGATCCAAGAGGCCAAACACTTCATCCAGGCTGGTGGGAGCGTGATATTCGAAGTCGATCATCCTCAGCTCCCATTCGCTTCATTCATAGTCTTTGCCGCAGCGGCAATGGAATTGAGGATGCCGTAGTAACCGGTACAACGACACAGGTTACCCTTCATGTAGTCTTTGATCTCATCTTCCGTGGGGGTTGGGTTTTCTTCCAACAGTGATTTGGTGGCTATTATCTGGCCTGGGGTGCAGATACCGCACTGGAAACCACCATGGTCGATGAACGCCTGCTGTATCGGATGCAGGTTTCCGTTCTCGGCGATTCCCTCGATGGTGGTGATCTCAGAACCATCCACCGCTGCCGCCAGGGTTATACAAGAAGCTTGCATCTCGCCGTCGACCAGGACAGCGCAAGCGCCGCAGACCCCAACGCTGCAGCTTTCTTTGGTGCCGGTTAGGCCGATGTCATACCGAATGCAGTCGACCAATAACCGCCTTGCCGGGATGTCCAATTCATGGCCAGTGCCATTCACCTTAAGACGAACCTTCTGGTTCATACCAACCCCTCGCCAGTCTCGTTGATAACTAAAATTACCCAGGGAAAAACCACGCCCAATGTTATACTACGCCCTCAACCGCCGCAAGCGGCACAGCCTCATTTCCAAGAGCATGCATTCTGCGGGGGTTGTCTTGGATCCTAAAGGAAACGGTGAGAAAAATGGCTGATACGAACAACGAACATTCCTCAATCCACGTGGGCAACACCGTGTTGGTAGTGACCATGGAAGTCGACGAAGCACACGAAGCTGAATTCAACGAATGGTACAACGAACAACACCTTCCGGAGCGCATGGCCATCCCCGGCTATGTATCCGCCCGCCGGTTCCAGTTGGAAGACGGCAATAACGCGCTGAAATACCTTTGCATCTGGGAGATGGTTGACGGCAGCCCGCTACAGAGCGAGATGTACAAGGACCAGAACGCCCATCCAACCGAGCTTTACCTAAGGGTGAACAAGGCAATCAACCTCAGAACTAGGGGCCTCTACCACCAGGTCTACCCAGAACCCGGAACATCGTTCGAAGACCGCTCAGGATTCCACGGTGAGCGCCTCCCAGCCCATCCCTAGAAAGTTACACCTATTTGAAGGCTGGAATCACCTCTTTGGCGAATAGCCTCATGGACTTGAGCACTTTGTCCTGGGGCATCCCACCGAAAGAGAAGTTGCAGCCGAATAATTCGATGCCCTCGTCCTGCAACGCTTTGATCTTGGCAATGATCTGATCCGGCGTGCCTATGAAAGCCCGGTTCTCGTACAGGTAATCGAAGCTGGGCGGCAACTCGGTGCGAGTGTTCCGGAAGTCTTCCATCTTGTCCCAGACTTCGCTTCCGGTCTCGAACGTCCGGCGCCACTGGATCATGTCTATGTTCCAGTCCAAAGCCGGTTTGGAATCGGTCTTTGCCTGTTCTTCGGTCTCAGCCACATAGAAGTATCTGAAGAACGGAATATCTCCCATGGCCATATTTTGACCTTTCTCCTTGGCCAGGTTGACCATCGTATGGCACAGAGCTATAGCATCTTCAGTGTCCAGAACAACGCCTACCAACAGGGGATGACCAGACGCAGCGACAAAGTCCTGGGTGGCCTTAGTGCGGGTGGCCGCGATATGGATCGGTGGATGGGGGTTTTGAATCGGCTGGGGTACCAAGTTCGCATCGGTGATCTTGTAATGCTTTCCATTAAAAGAATAGTTCTTGGTGGTCCAGAGACCCTCGATCATGGTGATCGATTCTTGGAATCGCTGCTGGCTTTCCTCCAGAGGGACTTCAGCTACGTTGTATTCCGACGAGGCAGCGCCCCGACCAAAACCAACATCGATCCGGCCTTTGCTGAGGATATCCAGTGTCGCTATCTCTTCAGCCAACCTGGCGGGAAGATGCAGCGGGGAAACGAACACCGCGGATCCGATCCTAATGGTGCTGGTGTTGGCCACAAGGTGACTGGCGAGGACATTTGGTGCTGCGCCCAGTCCATAACGGGTGAAGTGGTGTTCGGCTGTCCAGGCGCTCTTGAACCCCAGTTCCTCACCTAGTACGAACTCTTCGGTAATGTCATCATAGATTTGCTTAGGGTCTGCCCCTTCTGGCCAGGGCACATGGGAGAATAGGGCGAAATCCATCTTTAGCTGCTCTCCATATTGGGTTTCGTGATGATCCTTATCAGGCCCGCATCATTAAACCATACAACCGATGTCCTTGCCACTCGAGCAATCAATGACACCACGTCCTTGAATCTCCAGGCGTGAACAGGGTCTGGCTGGTGATATAATTCGGCCAGCCAGACCCAATCTTGCTGGCCGAAATCTTGGGAGTCCAATTTGTCGGTACATCTGCTGCACGGCGACAGTTTCTTGGTGCCCAGACGCCTTGACGAGCTTGTCAATGAGTCCGGTGCATCAGACGTGTTGGAAGCCAACCGACATCGCTTGATCGGTACTCATATCAAACCGGGCGAGTTATTGAGCATGTGCAACGCCCTTCCCTTCATGGACAATTATCGTCTGGTGATCGTTCAGGGATTGCTGAGCACCGCCGAGTCCAAAGGCCGGGGCCGAAGACAGGCGTCCTCCGATGATTCCGGTGTCGCCAACCAGTGGAAAGCCTTGGGCGAAGCCATCCCTCAGATGCCAGACACCACGGTTCTGGTGTTCACTGACGGTTTATTGGGTGCCAACAACCCGATGCTCCGAATGCTAAAACCAGTTTCCCAGGTGGAAGAGTTGGCTGCTCCCAGCGGGGAGGGGCTGGCTCGCTGGGTTAAGTCCACGGTTGAGGCCAAGGGCGCATCCATCAGCCCAACGGCAAACCGATCGATCACCGACCTGGTGGGAAACGACCTCTGGACCCTGGACCAAGAACTGGAGAAATTGGCGCTGTTCTGTGGCGGAAGAGAGATACAGGAGTCGGATGTGGGAGAGATGGTCTCCCAGGTCAGAGAGGCCAGTATCTTCACGGCGGTAGACGCTATGATCGAGGGGCGTCCTGGCATGGCGCTGCGCTTACTTCACCAACTGAAACAAGACGGCAAAGAACCCCTCTACGTGATCAGCATGGTGGAACGCCAGTTGCGACTGCTGGCATTGGCCCGGGACGCCATTGACCGGGGAGTACCCCAGAG
Organism: uncultured Dehalococcoidia bacterium; assembly: GCA_964451445.1. Lineage (GTDB taxonomy): Bacteria > Chloroflexota > Dehalococcoidia > Lucifugimonadales > UBA3495 > UBA9611. The sequence goes on along the minus strand of CAYVIG010000012.1, from coordinate 8,108 downwards.
CGAGTTGAAGGGAAGGCTGGGGACATCTTCAGACTTTGTGGTTCGGAAGACCGCTGAGCAGGCCAGGCGTCATCCCATGTCGGAGATCATCCTCAGGTACAACCAACTTTTGGAGGCCGACCTGGCCATCAAAAGGGGAAAGCTGGAACCAGAACTGGCTCTGGAGTTGCTGGTGGGCGACGGATCACGCCAGCGTTAGTCGTTTGCCTCGGGGATGACCGGGTTGTAGCAGGCCACAAAGTGGTTATCCTCAGTCTCAACCAACCTGGGCTTCACCTCTGACCGGCATTGGGCCCGCGCCTTAAAACACCGGGGCAGAAACGGGCATTCCATGGGCAGATGGATCATGTCTGGAGGGCTTCCCGGCAGGGGCTCGATCCTTTTACCAGGATCATCCATCCTCGGAAGCGCCTGGAAGAGTGACCAGGTGTACGGGTGCTGGGAACGGCGGAAAAGGGGCACCACGTCGGCATTCTCCACCACGTTACCGGCGTAGATAACACCCACTTTCTTGGCCATTGCCGCAACCACACCCATATCGTGAGTGATAAGCAGCACCGATGCATTCTGCTCTTTCACCAATTCTCTGATGCGCTGGAGTATCTCAGCCTGAAGGGTCACATCCAACCCTGATGTCGGCTCATCCGCGATCAACAATTTGGGACGGAGTACCAAGGCCATGGCCATCATGATCCTCTGGCACATGCCGCCGCTTAGAGCAAAGGGGTATTGGCCCATCACCCGTTTGGGGTCGGGCAGGCCCATCGCAAAGAGCATATCCTGGGCCATCTTGTTGGCGTTCCGGAGCGAGACGTCACTGTGCTCCAGTATCACCTCTTCCAGTTGGGGGCCGATGCATTCTATGGGGTTCAAGGCCGACTGGGCATCCTGGAAGACCAGAGCGATCTCCCGGCCCCGCAGGTCGCGCATCTGCTCTGGGCCCGCCCGCAACAGATCGATGTCTTTGTACATGATCCGGCCATCGGCAACCTCTGCGTTCTGCGGAAGTAGTCCCATCACCGACAGCGCCAGGGTGCTCTTGCCTGACCCGCTCTCCCCCACCACACAGTAGACATCACCTTCTTCAAGGGAGAGACTAACATTGTTCAGCGCCTTAACCCGTCCGGCGGAGGTACCAAAACTCACCGTTAAGTCTTCTATACTGAGCAATGCTGTCATTTGCCTAAGTGCTCCATCTCAAGATCGGCCATGCTATGTACTACGCGCTGACTGTTGCCTCAGATCAACCGGCTGGAACCGACCTTCTTTCAACTCGCTAATCAGATCTGCCAAACCGGTCACTGGCCGTTGGAATTCGGTGGCCACAGTGCCGATCTGCTCCACCTTATGGGCGTCGCTCCCGGCGGACATACTCACACACAAGAGGCCACCGAGGTCCCTGGAAAACTGGTTCTGAATGGTGAGACCGCGCCCGTTAAGACCCTCCAACCCCTGACACATCTGGAAGAACTCGTCGCCGCAAGCCCGCTCCAGCATCTCGTCCCGCACGCCCGGTTTTTCAGCCGGTTCCTCTATGAAGCGGCGGCGGTATGGATGGGCCGCGATCATCGCTCCGCCGGCTTTGTCCACGGACGCCTGTAAGAATTCAGGCTTATGCATACCGAATTCGTATTTAGTCAGTCCAAAGACTAAAACGTGCCCGGCCTCGGTATTGATCTCACAACCCGGAATTACCACGAAATTGTGCCTATTGGAGAGCTCTTTTATCTGATCTTCGGTCCAAAATGCGTCGTGGTCTGTGAGGCAGATGCCGTCCAGTCCCAATGACTTGGAGCCATCTATCAACTCATCCACACTCATGAAACTGTCGTCAGAGTGGGGGTAACTATGGGTGTGAAGATCTATCAGCAAGTGCTACTTTTTTGACCTGGGTGGTGGGATTGACCGAACAAGGCCCATGATAGCAAACCGAAGCATGGTTGAAAAATCCTTGGCGGGTTTCTGGTATGCCCAACTCCCTTTGGTAAGATTGCCTCTAATCGAACTGGATAAGAGACACTCGCGATCCACACGCAACCCCTAACAAATACATCAAACTGCTCACCAAGTTGCTGGTTTCCTTCGTGCCTCTAGTAGCTTTGGCTGCTTGTGGCGCAGAAAATACGAATCCACTCCAACATCTACAATTCCTGCTGCCACAGCTGTGCCCACAGAAGTAGCTGAAGCGACACAGCCCCCTCAACTGTCGAACCAAACATTCAGGCCGGCGAGCCCACAAACATCGCTACCAGCACGCCGGTTCCTGCCCCAACCGGAACACCAAGACCGCAACCAACACCGATACTCACGCCAGAACAAGATCTATTCAGAGACCTTTTTTGGGCACAGGGAACCTAGACCAGTCCGAGCAACAAGCTATCCCTGCCATCTCGTCCATCACCGACCAGAACCTGGACTTGGCTCGATTCATAACGGGCTTTAGTTGGGTCGCCGACGGCATCAGTGGTACCGCGGCAGCCACCATCGAAAAGTTCGCCGACATTTCAGCAGTAAACACCCAGCTCGGCATTGCTTTGACCGAACTCGAGTGTTTTAAAGGTTTCGAGGTTCCTATCGGGAAGAAGGAATTTTGGCTTCAGAGTTTCTTGGCATTAGCCCCATTCCCAGAGGTTTCCACTCAAGTCGTGTCGTTGCCCTGGGTGGTGGGAGGCCACACAAGCAACCGAAGGGTGGCCCAACGTAACCCGGCTTTGATCGCCCAACGGTTCTGATATCACAACTGCGACGAAAGGATCATCAGGGGGTTGAAAGCCGCTATGGGCGATGAGCCATTCCAGGAGGCCTGGAGATATATCTTCCGAAATGGAATCGAAGAAGAACGGACTTTAACCTACGAGGGAATCTACGAGCTATTTCTGGCCTATACCCCGGGCAGCAAGGCATCCAAGGTCAACCAGGTTTTTGTCGATTCTCACGGCGGCAGCTTTGTGACATCGCTCTAGGCTTCTAGGCAGAGGTTAACGAACTTCCAAGAAGCCCTCTTCTTCCAAGAGCTCCATCACCTCTTCAGCCTTGCCCCGGCCGATCTTCAGTCGGCGTTCCAGATACGAACTCGTCAACTGCGGGTTCCGGGCAGCCAACTCCCTGGCATCTTCCATGATGTGGGCGTCCACACTGTCCTCGTCTTCTTCCGGCTCCGGATCGCTCACGTCGATCACTGGCAAGGGAGGACCGTCCTGGTTCAGCCAGAATTCGACGATGTGGTCGATCTCTTGGTCATAGACCAAGGTCCCCTGCACCCTACTAGGCTTGGGAGACTCATTGTGCAGCAAAAGCATGTCGCCCTTTCCCAAGAGCTTCTCCGCGCCAACGGCGTCAAGAATTACCCGAGAGTCGACTTGTGAGGCCACGGCAAAGGCAGCGCGGGCCGGCACGTTGGCCTTGAGCAGGCCAGTGACGACGTTGACCGACGGGCGCTGGGTGGCCAGCACCAGGTGGATTCCGGTTGCACGGCCAAGCTGGGCCAAACGCACCAGGTTTTGTTCGACCTCGAACCCGCCGACCATCATGAGGTCGGCAAGCTCATCGACTATCAACACCAGGAAGGGCATCTTCTCTTTGGCGCGCTTGTTATATCCCTCGATATTCCTAGCGCCGATCTCTTCCATCAACTTGTAGCGGGCAAGCATCTCACGGATCAGGCCACGCAGAGCGGTGTTTACCTCTTCGGCGTCGACGATCACCGGGCCGACCAGGTGAGGTATCCCGTTGAATGGTGTCAACTCCACGCGCTTGGGGTCCACCATCAAGATACGCAGCTGCTCCGGGGTCTTGGTCAGCAGGAACGACGCGACGATGGAGTTGATGCAGACGCTCTTACCACTGCCGGTTGCTCCGGCGATCAGCATGTGGGGCAAGGATGCCAGATCCAGCACCACCGGAGCGCCGCCGGTGTCCTGGCCCAGAGCTATGGGCAGACCACCCTTGGTTACCAACCTACTAAACGCAGGGGTCTCAATCACCTCTCTAAGATGGACCTTGTTGGGTGAGGGGCTCGGAACTTCTAGACCGACCAACGCCTCTCCAGGCACGGGAGCCTCGATCCGTAGATAAGGCGTCTTGAGTGCGAGGGCCATATCTTTCTCGCGGGTCAGGATGCTCTGAACTTTGACCCGGCTGCGTTCTAGTGCCGACGGATCATCGTCTTCTGTGTCGAGGCCGACCGTCGCTCGTCGCAAATCTCCTCTCTTGGGAACCCAACCGGGGACCAGGCCAAAACGAACGATTCTCGGGCCTGCTTTCACATCAGTGACTTCCACCCTAACCCCGTGATCACCCAAGGTACTCTCCACCAGGCGAGCCATCTCTTGCAGGGCCGCTTCCGGGGCGTGGTGAGTATCAGGGGGAGTCAGCGAATCCACCGTAGGCGTTTGCCAGCCTCCCTTGCTGCCATCTTTTCCAGCATTGGGTCTGATTACCTTGCTGCCAGCATTAGGGGATTTTATCGGAGCTGGTTCTTTGTTCTCCCAGGTGGGAATCAAACCGGATTCAGGCATTTGCCAATCTTCGCCACTTTCATCATCTGGACTGCGACGGCTGCTTGGTTCAGGCTCAAATTCGTCCAGGTCCGATTCAGGACGGACACTCAGTCCGGTACTGGAAACCGCTTCCCCCTGGTAAGCCAAGGTGCGCACCGGTGCGTTGGACGGACCCATTATCACCATCTTCAGCAGATCCCTACGTGAGGCCTTTCGGTGCATGCCATAGCGCAATATCCGCACTCTGCGATCGATGAATCGGGCTGATTCCTGGATGACGATGTAGAAATAGAGGACAGCCACCTGGATTCCAAGCAGTCCGCCTCTCAGGTATCTCAGATAGACCGTGCCGGCCCCTTTGGGCCTGACGACCAACGGCAACACAACGGCGATACCAGCCATCTTGGCGACGGCCAGCATCATGGGAGTCCCGCCGATGTAAGCACCCCAGGTTCCGCCCATGCTGACGTCTTCAAGAGCGCCGTCTTGAGGGAAGATGGTGGAGAGGATCCCAATGGATATGGCGACCAATGCAGCAGCTATGGTCCAGCGACGCCAGTGGGAGATGACTACGTGGCGGTTGTAGCGGAGCGTTACCAGGGTTACGGCAATCCAGATTCCCAGGGGAATCCATCCGTAGCCAAAGGCTTCAACAGCCCAAACGCGCGCGTCTGTAGAGAAACCAAAGTACAGGCCGACCGAAAGACCAATGGCCAATATGACCAGTGCGTCCAGTAGTGACCCGGGGGCTCCATGAGCGAGGTCCTTAATCGATGGCGAAGCAGTATTATCCCGCTTACGCCCAATGAAACTGGCCACTATATCCCTCCAGTGGCAGTTGCTATGGCCGATATTCGGCGAGTGGTCGGACTAAACCTCCAAAACCACTGGAATTATCATAGGGGAACGGCGAACTGAGCTAGCTATGAAGCTTCGGGCAATTTCTTTGACTTTTGCCTTAAATACGCCGTTTTCACCGTTTTTTCCGTAACGGGTGCCAGTGTTGGTCAGATCCTGGGCCACCGATACGCTTAGACTTTCAAACAGGTCTCCGGTCTCGGTATCATCCAAAAATCCGCTGGATACAGCCACTGGCTCACCCACTATCTCACCGGTATTCTTGTCGGCTGTCACGCAGACGACGACGACCCCGTCTTTGGAGAGGCTGCGACGCTCCGAGAACACCGCGCTCCGGGTGTCGCGGGTGGCCAGGCCGTCCACAAAGATCGGGCCTGCAGAGATGTGGTCAGCCATTCGCGAGCCATCTTCTGTTAGCTCCAACACGTCGCCGTCCACCATCACAAAGATGCCGTCTTTGGCGACGCCCAAATCCCAGGCCAACTGGGCATGGGCCGCAAGATGCCTGAATTCGCCGTGTACCGGCACAAAGTACTTCGGCCGCACCAAACGCAGCACCAGCTTAAGCTCTTCCTGGCTGGCGTGCCCGTGGACGTGGACCGTGGCGATCCGGTCGTAGAGCACCTTGGCTCCCTGCCGGAGCAAGTTGTCTATGGTGCGGCTGACGGGCAGTTCGTTTCCGGGGATGGGCGTGGCCGAGATTATCACCGTGTCTCCGGCTATGATATTGACGTCACGGTGTTCCTGCTTAGCGATACGAACCAGGGCCGAGGTTGGCTCTCCCTGGCTGCCAGTGGTCATCAGAATCACTTCGTTGGAAGGCAGGTTCCTGCTAACCGACAGTGGCACCAATACCCCTTCCGGTATCTTCAAATAGCCAAGCTCGGAGGCGACCTTCACGGTGTCCACCATGCTGCGCCCGACGATGCTGACTTTGCGTCCGTATTTTGTGGCGGCGTCCACCACCTGCTGGACGCGGGACACCAGCGACGCGAATGTGGCGACCAGCACTCGTCCCTCGGCCTCACCTATGGCACGGTCAAGTGCCTCTCCTACAACCTTCTCAGATGTGGTGTAACCCGGCACCTCTGCGTAGGTGGAATCGGAGCAGAGCAGCAGTACACCGTCGTCTCCGTAATGGGCCAAGGAAGGAAGGTCGAATATACGACCATCAACCGGGGTGTGGTCAATCTTGAAGTCCCCGGTGTGGATCACCGTACCCAGAGGCGTCCCGATGGCAATACCCATGGCGTCGGGGATGCTGTGGCAGACCCGGAACCACGAGACCTCGAATGCGTCACCGATCTGATGGACAATCCCGGGGTCGATGGGGTTAACGACCGAATCACGGGCGGCGCGCCGTTCTCTCAGTTTGGCGGTGATCAGGCCGTGGGCCAAACGGGGCGCGTAAACCGGGCACTGTAATTGGGGCAGGATGAACGGCAGTGCGCCGATGTGGTCCTCGTGTCCGTGGGTGATCAGGATGGCACGGACCTTGTCCTGCCGTTCCATCAGATAGGAGATGTCAGGGATGATCAAGTCCACCCCAAACATGCCCTCCTCCGGAAATTGAACCCCGCAGTCGACGATTACGATATCATCTTCGTACTCTAGGGCCATCATGTTCT
>CAYVIG010000012.1:702-1113 GCA_964451445.1 uncultured Dehalococcoidia bacterium | reverse complement strand
TCTTTCCGATTTCCCCAAGGCCGCCCAAGGGAATTACGCGTAGAGAAGCTGTCAACGGTTGGTCGTTCCTAGATGTGGATTGCCCGGCGCTGGATAAGAGACGAGATCATGGCCTCGGATCAAAACAGGGCCAATTGCTCGGGCCGGGATTCTTCCTCATGAGATATTACTTCTGGGTAGTGGTGGATATCCCGGCATTTGCCGATCCGACGTTCAGACGCCCTCGGGCATCTACGAAGGATAATTGGGCTTCCTCGTCGGCCGTCTGATCAGCTTCAGGGGAATCGCTGCCTGGCTCCGGGCCAATATCCTCTGTCTCGTCTGCCAATATCGCCGAAATCGCTTTGAAGTCTTCTATCATTGTGGGCCTTAGCTCTTCGCGGCGCAACACTGCAGCCGGGTGCAGCACAG
>CAYVIG010000012.1:0-692 GCA_964451445.1 uncultured Dehalococcoidia bacterium | reverse complement strand
GGGAAAATCAACCGCCCATCTTTCTTTCGGACCTGTCCGCGGGCCTTGGTTATGCCCTCTCCGGGGAAGTACCGCGCAAAGGCGAATCTACCCAAGGTGACGATGACCTTTGGGTTGATCAGTTCAATCTGACGGTCCAGGTACTTGGTGCAGGCGGCTATCTCAGAGGTGGCTGGGTCACGGTTACTTGGAGGGCGGCATTTGACCATGTTGGCTATGAACACGTCTTCTCTGATGAGGTCTATCGACGCCAATAAGCGATCTAGCAGTTTCCCGGCTCGCCCGACAAATGGTCGACCATGCTGGTCTTCGCAGTAACCCGGGCCTTCACCGATGAACATGACCTTCGCCTGGGAGTCACCCTCACCTGGTACGGAATTGGTGCGGCCAACCGACAATGGGCAATCAGAGCAGTTTCTGACTAGGAGGGCAATCTGTTCCAATGATTGCATGGAGGCGCCTCCTGGTGTCTCGTCAAGCAGAGTCGTGGTTTCCAACCTCCCGATTCGACTGTTTAGTCAACAGGGAAATCAACCCTAAACCAGAGCCCAGGTAGGCGAGGTTATAGTACTCTTTTACCCGATCGAATCGATAACATTTTTCCCCGGATATTGGTCTGCCAAGAGGGTTAGGTAGTATTCGTGGGACGCAACAAAGCATACGTATGGAGAGAAGAAACAAAAACAGGATGG
>CAYVIG010000011.1:11636-23921 GCA_964451445.1 uncultured Dehalococcoidia bacterium | reverse complement strand
GCCATGCCAGGAGTTGAATCGCTATTGGGCGACATTCCCCAACAGATGCTGGATCGACCCGGCTAAATCGGCTCACAGCGACAACGTCAGCAAAGCAAAAGGCCCCTACGACGTAGGCGGAGGGGTCTTTTATGTTTCGGAACGGTTTTGGCTAGCTGGTCTGGACCGACTCCGGTGAGACGGCCAGCCCGACACCGATCATGCTCTCCTGGGTGATGAGCTTGGCCAGTTCTTCCTCGCTCAAATCCTCGGTTCCTTCCGGTCGCTTGGGCAGGATCAGGTAGCGGTAGTCGGCGCTGCTGTCGATGACCCGCACCTGCACGGCTTCGTCCAGCTCGGTGCCGAACTCCTGCAGCACGCCCCTGGGGTCTACTACGACCCGAGAGCGGTAGGCCAACCCCTTGTACCATGCAGGTGGGCGTCCAATGATCGCCCTGGGATAGCAGGAACACAGGGTGCAGACCGCCATGTTGTGGACGTCGTCCGTGTTCTCCAAGACCGTCAGTTTGGGGGCAGTCTCGGGCAGGTCATAACCCAGTTCCAAAAGGGCGGACTCAGCATCAGCCAGAAGGCGGGCTTTGTATTCCGGGTCAACCCAGGCGTGGGCCAACACCTTGGCGCCGTCCTCGGGCGAGCGGGAGTCGATCTGGTCGGCCATGGTGAGGATGTCATCCATGGTGCAGACGCCCTTTTCGATCAATAGTTCCTGGATAGCCTCGGCTCTCAGAGCGTAATATTCTGCGTTTTCCCCGTGGGAATGTCCGTTGTCAGCCATGGAGCGCTCTCCTGAATTAACCGTCTTGTTTCTAGTTAGATGGATTCCAGCCAGTTTTCGTATATGTCCAGGAGCAGGGAGTCCTGTGCTCCGCCTTTGTAATTGCTCCAGAGGTCGGTCTGGGCAAACTTGACCAGGTATAGAGGCTGGGCTGGCAGTCCGTCACCGCCGTAGGCCAGTCCTTCCGGATTGGGGAACGCCCCCCAAGAGGTTTCTATCCGGCCCTGCTTGCCCTGTACGTACTCAGGCGTTCTGAAATGGGTCGGTGGGACGCCAACTCGAATGCGGACCTGGTCGCCGGGTCGGTATTTAGCCATGGTTATTTTTGCCCCTGTTTCAGGGCTTCCATCTTGGCGTCGATCTCATCTGCGGTCATCACGCCCTGTTCCACCAGGAGCATCTCCATGGCGGCGGTCCACTTCTCGTAGTAGGCCAGGGACTCATAGGTCTCCAGGTCCATACTCTCGATGGCGCGACGCAGTTGGTCGGAGCTCTTGAGCCCCCTTTCACCGAGCACTCCATTGAGAGCGTCGACCTTTCGTTCCCATTCCTCCATTTCGTGTTCAGAATGGTCGATGGGGTCTTCGTTGGGCCAGCCACCGCGGTCGTGTACTTTAGGCATCCTGTGCTCCTGTAGTCACGGGGTAATCTGCCGTCATGTTAATTCTGATGCAGACCCTTGGCAATAGATTTATCGGGTAGTCAGCCCTAGCGCCACATCTGCGCCACATCTATGGCCCGCATGAATTTGACGTTGGGGAAGGTATTTATGTGTTCGATGAGGCGTTCCAGCATGAGTAGCCGGCCTGGCCGGCCTATGTACTGGGGGTGCATGGTTAACGTGAACGCACGCCCGTAGCGGTACAGGCCTTCAAACTCCGAGGCCCAAGTCTGGTAAACCTCGTCGGGGCTACGCATGGGGCCCAGGCGATTGGCCACCGGCGCGTAGACAAAGTTGGGTGCGTCGTCCAAAAGCCAGTGAATTGGAAGTTCCACCAGGGATTTGCCATTGGTCGGGGAATCGACGATGTATGGTGCATCATCGCCCATCAGACTGCTGTCGTAGATGAACCCGTAATCGGTCAACAACTCCAGGGAGTGTTCGGACAACTCCCAGCTTGGCGAGCGGTAACCCAGCGGTTGTTCTCCGGTGATTCCACTGAGGATGCGGATGCCCGACTCGATGACTTCAATCTCTTGTTCTCTGGTGAGGCTGGAAGGCGGTTCGTGCATGTAGCCATGGTGGGCAATCTCGTGCCCCCGGTTGGCAATCTCTTTGACCATGTCCTCGTGGGTTTCAGCCACATAGCCCGGCACGTAGAAGCTGGCTGGTATGGAATGGGCGTCCAGCAGGTCTAGGATACGCGGTGTGGCCACAGACGGGCCGTACTCGGCCATGGACATGAGACTTGGATGGTCTTTGAACGACGGGTCACGGTTCAACCACGACGAAACTCCGTCGATGTCGAACCCAAGAAGTACCACGCACTGAGTTCCACCGGGCCATATTCCTGACATGCCTTCCCTCCAGCCTGGAATTAGTTGGAGGCATTCTAGCCTAAGCTGGGTTGGCTGTCGAAGGAAGGGACCCGGCTAAGGGCCGAGCAAGATGAAGGCATCATCAAACTCTCGCCGGGCTTCTTCTTGGACAAACTCTGTGGAAAAGCCATCGCATGCATTTTCCGGAGGGACGGAAGGCCCGTCCACCCGGACCGTCTCCAGCCTGAAGCCTTCGCAGTTCAGTCTGCAATGGCCATAACCAGCAGTAGAAGAGCACTTGTTGCTACAATCCTAATTTGCCCTAGAGTTTTATATAAAGTTCTGTTTTTAAACATGGAGTCCGAAACAGAGTGATCGATGTTAGCTGGTCTTGGCCGGGATAACGCCGAAACCGGTGTAGGGACGTAGCGCCTCAGGGATGATGATCGAACCATCTGGCTGCTGGTTGTTCTCCATGATGGCTATCATGACGCGGGGTAGAGCCAGGCCCGAGCCGTTCAGAGTATGGGGGATGCGGGGGCGGCCGCTGTCTTCCGCCCGGTAGCGGATGTTGGATCGGCGGGCCTGGAAGTCGGTACAGTTGGAGCAGGAACTAACCTCAAGCCACTCCTGGCAGCCAGCTGCCCAGACTTCAATGTCATAGGTCTTGGATGACGCGAAGCCCATGTCACCAGTGCAGAGGGCTAAGACCCGGTAGGTGAAGCCCAATTTTCGGCAGACATCTTCAGCGTCGTCCACCAGTTTTTCCAGGTCGGCATTGGAGGTCTCAGGTTCCACAAACTGGTACATCTCAACCTTGTTGAACTGATGGACTCGCTTGATGCCACGGGTGTCCCGGCCAGCGGAGGCCTTTTCCCGGCGGAAGCAGGGAGTCTGGGCCACGTACTTCAGGGGCAGCGTGTTGGCCGGGATTATCTCGTCCCGGTACAGGTTGGTGATTGGCACTTCAGCGGTTGGTATCAACCAGAGGTCGCCTTCAACGTCGTGGTAGAGGTTGTCTTCAAACTTGGGCAGGTTCCCCGAGCCCTCCATGACGTTCCGTTTGACCACTGCAGGCAAGGATATCTCTGTGTAGCCGTGGTCCTTTGAATGCAGGTCCAGCATGAAGGCGATCACGGCCCGTTCGAGCTTGGGCCCGTAGTCCTGCATGGTGTAGAATCGACTTCCCGCCAGCTTGGTGCCGCGTTCAAAGTCGATGATTCCCAGTTCTTCGCCTAAGTCCCAGTGGGGTTTGGGCTCAAAGTCCATGACCGGGGGCTCGCCGCTCTGGCGAATGACAACACTGCTGGATTCGTCCTCGCCAACGGGGACGTCGGCCTGAGGCAGGTTGGGGAGCGTGAGCATAATCTCGCCCATGCGGTCTCCCAACTCGCGGGTCTTTTCGTTTAGCGCATCGGCCTGGTTGCCGATCTCCCGCATCTGAGCCCGGGCCTCTTCTGAAACCTCTTGACCCTGGGAACGGGCCTGCCCCAATTCCTTGTTCACCCGATTGCGTTCTGCGTTCAGGTTGTCGCGCTCGGTGATGGCAGCGCGAATCGCCGTATCCAGTTCCAGAACCTCGGTGATAGAGTCGTCTTCCCCCCTGGTTTTCAGGGCGGCACGCACCTTGTCCGGGTGTTCTCGTATGTGTTCAATTGAAAGCATTGTTAATCCGTCGTTTCTTCGCCGGAGTCGATTTCAGCCTCGTCTTCCGTTGAGTTGTTGGCCAGTGTCCGCATCTGAGGGAACAGCAGCACATCTCGGATGGACGGCTGGCCGGATAGCAACATTACAAGACGGTCGATTCCGATGCCCAGGCCACCGGTGGGAGGCATGCCGTACTCCATGGCTGTCAGGAAATCGTCGTCCTGCCGGTCAACGTCTTCATTCTCGAAAAGCTCTTGAATCTTGGCCTGGTCTTCGAACCGTTCCCGTTGTACAGCTGGGTCGTTAAGTTCGCTGTAGGAGTTGGCGATCTCCATGCCATAAGCGAAGGCCTCAAAACGCTCCACGTAGCCGGGTGTGCCTGGTTTGGCTTTGGCTAGTGGGGACATCTCCTCTGGGTAGTCCAGGACAAAGGTCGGTTGGATCAGGTTCGGCTCCACAAAGGTGGAGAGGAGCTTGTCTATGAGACGGCCCCGGCTTTCCAAGATCGCAGTGTCGATGCCAATCTCTGACGCCTTCTTGCGTAGGGCTTCGTCATCGGTGGATTCGAGGTTGATGCCGCTTCGCTTTTCCAGTTCCTCGCGCAGACTGACCCTGGCCCACGGCGGCGCAAAGTCGATGACATCGTCGCCGATGGATATCGTAGTTGTGCCGTTCACGGCTGTGCAGATCGTGGAGACCATCTGCTCGACCATCGCCATGACGTCGTTGTAATCCGCGTAGGCCTCGTAGCTCTCCAGCAGGGTGAACTCGGGGTTGTGATCCTGGTCGATGCCCTCGTTGCGGAACACGCGACCAATCTCGTAGACCTTGTCGAACCCGCCGATGATCAGCCGCTTCAGGTATAGCTCGGTGGCGATGCGCAGGTAGAGTTGTTGATCCAGGGCGTTGTGGTGGGTGATGAAGGGTTGGGCGTGGGCTCCTCCAGCGACCGGCACGAGGATCGGGGTGTCCACTTCCAGAAAGCCCCGTTCGTCCAGAAATCTGCGGATGCCGCTAATCACCTTGCTGCGCAGGACGAACACCGGCATGATCTCGTCCTGGTTGGCGATCAGGTCCAGGTACCGCTGTCGGTAGCGTGTCTCGACGTCCCTCAGGCCGTGCCATTTCTCTGGTAGAGGGCGCATGCCCTTGGCGGTGATGGTCAGTTCCAGGGCGTCGATGGTTACCTGGCCGGTGCGAGTGCGCATCAAGTTTCCTCGCACGCCCAGATGGTCGCCCAAGTCCAGATCCTTGATCAGATCAAAGCCCTCGTTCAGGTTGTTCTGGCGGAGGAGAACTTGGATGACGCCGGAAGCGTCGCGGATATCCATAAAGGCCGCTTTGCCCATGGTGCGCATGGAGGAGATACGACCGGCCAGAGTGACGTTTTGAAGTTTCTCGTCGACGGGCTCAACGCTCTCCAATTCTTCAAAGAGGGTGGTCGCCTCCGCCGTGTCATAGGAGCGACGAAAACGAGCCGGATAGGGGTCGATGGCATTTTCGCGTATACGGTCGAGCTTGATGGCCCGATTGGCCATTAGGATGTCTTCTGGGTCTGGCATCAAGTCCTGAGGGCCTCAATGGTTCGGAGGCTGTTTGGTTAAGATGGATGGTTGATATAATCGGCTGAAAAAACGTCCGAATACAGCGAAATGCGTCGCAATCTCTGACTAGCGATTGTAATGCCGAGCCCAATTGTTGTAAAGGAATTTATAGCCCCTGCAGGTGTGTTCTTCCAGGCTATAGGCTCCAATATATTTGACATGCTTTATATAGTTCATTAACATTTGGCATGTGTTAGCCACAGCAGATAGATACATGAAGATTTCCAACGCTGGTTTTACCTGAGCCCGCACCTGCGGGGCCTGGACAGATCGGCGGTCCCACTGGGTTTTCATGTAGCGTCGGAGATTCCTCTCCGTTCACTCTCCTCCACCCACGTCGCCACCCTTCTTCCAGTTCCTAGGTAAGCCGTTGGACTACCAATTCTTGTGTTCATTCATTTCGGTTAACTGATTGTGCCTGTTGTGAGGCGCAGATCTGGGAAATATGGTGAAGGATTTGATACGATTCCCGCTCCTCGCTCTGACATTTATTTTGATTTTGCTCATGGTTACTGCCTGTGGCGGCAGAGATGCCCCCGTGCTCCGTGTGGGAGGAATCCCAGATCAGGACGCCTCCAGACTTGCCAGGCGGTATGACGGTTTCGCTGAATATCTCGCCCAGCGGTTGGGAGTTGAGGTCGAGTACGTGCCCAGCGCCGATTACGCTGCGGTGGTCACAGCGTTTACCCAGGGTAATCTCGATCTGGCCTTCTTTGGCGGCCTCACCGGAGTGCAGGCTCGAATGCTTGATACTGGCGCACAGGCTGTGGCTCAACGTGAGAATGACGCTGCATTCCACTCCGAATTCATCATCCGAAACGACCTGCCTGCTAACTCCCTAGCGGACCTGAGCAGCCTAGCGAAAGACTTGACCATCACATTTGGCAGCGAGAGCTCCACATCGGGTCACCTGATGCCCCGGCACTTCTTGCAATCTGCTGGTTTGGATGCGGATTCCAGCTTTAAATCTCCGCCGAATTATTCCGGATCCCACGATCTGACCTGGCGACTGGTTGAGAGCGGCGCTTTTGACCTCGGCGCTCTCAACGAAGACGTTTGGGAGCGGGCGGTGGCAGAAAGGCTGGTGGACACTGAGAAGGTCCGGGTATTGGAAACGACACCAGCCTATTTTGATTACAACTGGACTGCCGCTTCGGGCATGAATGAAAAATTCGGCGATGATTTTACTCAAAGAGTCCAGCAGGCCCTTTTGGAATTAAATCCTGAAGAGGATAAAAAAATTCTGAGCTTGTTCAGCACGGAGCGCTTTATCGCCACCGAAAATAGCAATTACCAAGCCATTGAGGGTGTGGCAAGGGAACTAGGTATCATCAAGTGAACCAGACTTCAGGGCCGATGAACCAAACCACCGTTGATAGGGACCAGACCCAACTCCTTATTGAAGGTCATGGGATTGGCAAGGCCTTTGGTGCCTTGACGGCTGTGGCACCCCTTGATATTGCCATCGGCGCCGGGGAGCGGGTGGCGCTGGCTGGGCCGAGCGGCAGCGGCAAGTCGACCCTGTTATATGTTCTAGCCGGACTTATCGCACCAGACACTGGCGAGCTTTTCTTGAACTCCCAGCGCGCCAGCCGTCTTCAGCCCGGTCGTGGTCTATCCGAGGCGGTGGGGCTGATACAGCAGCAACTCGATCTGGTGCCGCAACTACCGGTGGTACAGAATGTCCTGGCCGGACGCTTGGGGCAATGGGGATTGCTCCGGTCTTTGGTCTCACTTTTCTCCGCCAGAGAGCGGGACGCGGCATTGGTCGCGCTTTCCCGCCTGGGAATCGCCGACAAGGTCGATGAGCCAACATCTCGATTGTCCGGTGGCGAACAACAAAGGGTTGCCATCGCCAGATTGATGCTGCAAAAGCCCAGGATAATCCTGGCGGACGAGCCCGTCTCTTCTCTGGACCCGGCCAGGGCTGATGAGATATTGAGACTGTTGACTGGGTTGGCCGCCGACACAGGTGGTGCGATGATTGCCAGCTTGCACACTCCTGAATTGATTAGAGACCATTTCACGAGGGTGATTGGGCTGCGGCAAGGCGTGCTCCAATTTGATATACCGAGTCGGGAGCTGACGCATTCAGTGCTCGAGGCTCTCTATGATCTGGATCGCCAGCCCTAAATCCACCGGTATCGCTCGGCTCCTTGAGGCCAGGCGGTTGCTAACGCTGGTCCTGATTGGTGCGTTTGCGTGGAGCCTCTCCGGGGTGGATTGGAGGGGCGGCATCATTCACACCGGCGGGACCGCAGCCCTAAAAGACTTTTCCCGGGAGCTGTTCCCGCCGGACTTGTCTCCGGGTTTCTTGAGATTAGCCCTTGTAGCCAGTTGGCAGACGGTCGTCCACGCCGTCACTGGCATCACCCTGGCCATCTTGATCGGGCTCCCCTTGGGAATAATCGCTTCGGGGTCGTTGGGAACCCCGGGTCGCGTCCGGTTGGCCGTGGCCGTGGCTGTTCGGTTCATCCTGGCGTTCATGCGCTCTATTCACGAATTGATCTGGGCTGTATTGTTCGTTGCGGCGTTCGGCCTCTCCTCCTTGGCTGTGGTGTTGGCCATAGCGATACCTTACGCCGGAATCTTGGGGCGCATCTACTCCGAGTTACTCAATGACGTACCCCAAGGACCGCTGGACGGGCTGCGTTCGGCGGGAGCGTCGTCAGCCAGGGTCTTGATCTATGGTCGGATGCCCATGGTACTGACCGACCTCCTCAGCTATGGTTTCTACCGGTTTGAGTGTGCCATACGCGCCGCCGCCATCATGAGTTTCGTCGGGATTCGCGGGTTGGGATTTGAGATTCAACTCTCGCTGAATGACCTGAAGTTCAACGAGGTCTGGACCCTGCTATGGTTCCTCTTTGGGTTGGTGCTGCTGGTTGATTATTGGAGTACTCGGGTGCGCCGGAGCCTGAACACATGAGAAATGACTGTTCCGCTCCCATGAAGGTTGTACGATGCCGAAAGGGAATGACCTTCGCCAGGGTGTCTCTCTATGGGTTTCTAGGGCTGGCCGTTGTATCCTGGGCCTATATCCTGGTAGGCGCTGACAGCGGGTTGGGGGACTTTTTCTCCGGACGCTCCTGGAGCAATGCCAGCAGGTTTCTGCGGCAGTTATTGGGACTGGAAGATGGCTTAGCTGGTGGTGGAACCCCAGCGTTCTTTGACCTGGGCCGTTGGGGCGAGACCGGAAAGCTCGCTTACAAGACCCTGATGATGAGTGTGCTGGCCATCGGCCTGGCCGGGGCAGGTGTGCTACTGACCTTCTTGCCGGCGGCCAGAAACGTCAGCAACGGTGAGTTGGGAGGGAACCCATCTGCGGCGATGGGAGCCTTGTACCATGCCCTCCGGCTATTTTTTGCCTTCACCAGGGCGGTCCCGGAGTTGGTCTGGGCGATGGTGATAGTGTTCTTTCTCTCGCCGGGGATACTGCCAGGTGCTATCGCCCTGGGGCTGCATAACTACGGGATCGTAGGTAGGCTTTCTGCGGAAGTGGTGGAGAATATGGACCCGGGCCCGGCACGGGCGCTCCGTTCTGCCGGGGCTGGCAATCTACAGATGTTGGCCTACGGAATCATCCCCCAGGCAATGCCCCAATTCTTGACCTATCTGCTTTACCGGTGGGAGGTGGTGATTCGCACAACTGTGGTTGTGGGATTTGTCAGCGCGGGAGGTTTGGGCCAGGAATTCAGGCTCAACCTGAGCTTCTTCCAATATACAGATGTGGCGTTGATCATCCTGTGGTATCTGATCCTGGTCCTGGCCGTTGACCTACTCAGCGCTTTTTTGCGACGCATGGTTCGCGCCCGTTAGCCGAGAGTTTCTAGATGTTGACGGGGTATATGACTTGGATGACCTTGTTGTTGCGGAGTCCGTCGAAGTACGGGTGGGGGCGGTCAGGGTTCTGCAGCCAGCGGCGTACGAAATAGGCGATCAGGTTGGACAACTGGTTGCCCACGGAGTTTGCCGATTCCACGAAGCAGATATCGTCGATCAAGCCGGTGGCGTCGATACCCTCATCGGAGCGAAGGAACTCGCTCATGAACTTGCCCTCCAACGAAGCCCCATTCTGAGCCATGATCAGAGAGTGGTTAGCGATGGGCATCGCCCCGTCCATGATCTGGTCCTCAGACATCAAAGACATGTTGAGTTCGTCTAGGAACATGCTCACAGCAAAGAAAAACTTATTCACCAGAGGGCCGGTAGGAGTCTCCCACATATTCACGTAGTCGTTATTTCCAGCTGCTTTGGCGTCGTGGAACTGTTGCTTGTTCACGTAGGACGTGATCACCGGGGTTTCGCGCCGAATCATGATCCCCAGGCAGTCTTGGATCAGTTCGTTGCGTTTCAGGGGAGCCCAGGAGGAGAAGTATCCTAGACCCTGATAGATATCGACGGGCCTAAGCACATTGGGTGCGCCCTCTTCGCCCAGAGGGGCGCCAAAATGGCGTCGGCAGAGTGCGTTGAACTCGCCATTCACCGAGATGGACTGGCTTTCGTGGATGAACAATCCGGTATAGATCTGGAATCGCTGGGAAGGGTCTGTGACCGTTGAGCCAGTTAGTCCGGATTCTCCAACATAGGTCAGGAACATTTACTCTCTCCAGGACAACCGCCGGAGGAGTGAACCCCTGATCGGGAACGGCCTCCGGCGGTTTTTACTTGTTTCCTGATCCCACCAATGACGATGGCTGTCCGTTTGGGTGGGACCGTAGTTCGGTCCTGATGCGAGGACTATTCTTCGGTTTCCTCTTCTGCGCCGCCTTCGGCAGCCTCTTCGCCGCCTTCCTCGGTTGCCGCCACTTCCTCGGCGACCCTCGGCAGCTCAATCCTGACAACCAATTCCTCGGAGTCGGTTAACAGGGTGGCAGAACCTGGAATCGGCAGGTCGGAGGCACGGATGACTGAGTCGGCGCTATCCATGACGGCAAGATCGATTTCAATCTGGCCTGGCATCTCCAGCGGGAGAGCCTGTACATCAACGGCTCGGAGCTGGTGCATAACGGTGCCGTTGACGGAGCGGGCTCCAGCGGATTCGCCGGTTAGGACTACTGGAACCTGGGCTGTCACGGGACGGGTGATATCGGCAGCCAATAGGTCGACGTGCAAAAGGTCGTCACGCATGGGGTGCCATTGGATCTCCCTGGCAAAGGCCAGGTGGGTACCAGACTCTCCAGTGATGGTGATGTGGATGGGTGTGGCACCGCCGGCTGCGGCTAGCGTCCGTATCAAGGTGGAGGACTGGCATTGTAGGGAACGGGGTTCCATGCCTGGTCCGTAAAGGTGCACAGGCACAATGCCGGCACGGCGTAAGCGCCCAACCTTTTTGCCCATAAGTTCTCTGGGGTCTAGTTCTATCTGTACTGCGTTCGTGGTCATTGGACGATGGTCTCCGGTCTATTTGTACTTCGAGAACCCCGGGACGCCAATGGCAATTCCTGGGGGAGATACTTCACATAGTTTTGTTGCGTGAAATGACGAAACGCAACCGTCTAATGATAGCATTAGCCACATGGAAAGTGAATGCCAGGCTGATTCAAACTCTAATTTTCGACCCTTGAAGGCGTGCCGAGACCACAAATCTTGACACGCGGTTTATCATGGTTTTGGATTTTGACCGGAGGAACAGACATGGCGTCTCACTCACTAGGGCTTTCTTTGCATCAGGCAGCACGAAAAATGGGAGTGCCCTTTATTGCCGAGAATGAACCGGTAGACCGGACGGTCAATGCCAACGGTTTGAATTTTCACTACCTTGAGTGGGGTGATCCCTCCAAGCCTACACTGGTCATGTTCCACGGTGTTTCCCAGCAGGCCCACAGCTGGGATTTCATAAGCCTGAACCTATCCCCTGACTACCATGTCATTGCCGTCGATCAGCGGGGTCACGGTGACACCGACTGGGCGGACGACGGGAATTACTCTTTGGATTCCATGCAGGCCGATATGGACGGAGTGATCGAGGGCTTGGGGCTGAATGATTTCAACCTCATGGGCCACTCCATGGGCGGACGCAACAGCTTCATCTGGGCTTCCAGGCACCCAAAGACCTTGCGGTCCCTGACCATCGTCGATACCGGCCCTGAAACCCAAAGGCGGGGCCAGGACCGAATCCGCAACTTCCGCGAACTTCCCAACGACCTGGACAGCTTCCAAGAATTTGCTAATCGGATTCAGGAATATACTGGACGGACCGAAGAGCAGGTCTTGGGCGCGCTGAAATACAGTATTCGCCAGACTTCAGATGGGAAATGGTCCTGGAAATGGGACCCGGCGACTAAGAACCGAGGCCGTAGTGGCGGTGACCCAAACTGGCCCACGGAGAAGCTCTGGGAGTGCGTTCAGTCAGTTGACTGCCCTTCTTTAGTGCTACGCGGAGACCGGAGCGACATCTTTGCCGAGGAGACCTTGGCCAAGATGGGTGAGGTCATGTTTGAGTGCACCATAGAGACCATCTCCAACGCCGGCCATCTGGTGCAGGGCGATAACCCGGTGGACTTCATCACCGCCGTCCGTGGCCTGCTATCAAGGGTGAACGGCTAGGCTCATTCAGCCCAGGGTCTTATCCGATGTCAATCATCCTGGGGATCAAATCGCCTAACCCGAACCCGACTCCAGCGGATATTGCTCCAATGACCAATATCTCCATTCCCTGTAGGATCGGCGATCGCTGAACCAGCCGGCCTTTACCCACGCCCAGTATGAACAGACCGGTCAAAGCCGCGGCGATGGAAATGGTGATGGCCAGCCCACCCTCCATGAAGAAATGGGGCA
>CAYVIG010000011.1:9330-11626 GCA_964451445.1 uncultured Dehalococcoidia bacterium | reverse complement strand
TGGCCCCCAGAATGAAGGCAATTCCCATTGTCAGGGCGTCCTTCATGGGATTGGTTGTGTCATCGGGGCTGATGCCAAGTTCTTTCTCCACCAGGGTGCGCAGCCACAATTCTTTGTCCTGGGAGATTTCGTCGGCCAAGTGCCTGGCTTCCTGGTAGCTCTTGCCTTCCCGTTGGTATAGCACTACCAACTCGGCCAATTCCTCGGCGGGATTCTCCTCAAGTTCTTGGGCTTCTCGCTCCATCTCAGCCCGTTGGACATCCTGTTCGGCCCTGGAACCCAGGAACGCTCCGGTTGCCATGGATAACATACCCGGAAGTGCGGCAGCGAGGCCGGCGACAAGTATGGTGGCCTGGTTCTCCACTGCCACTGCCACGCCGGTGACCAATGCCACGGTGCTGAGCAGGCCGTCCTGTGCGCCAAATACAACTTCGCGCAGGCGCCCCATGCGTGCCACACGCCAGCGTTCGCGGTCAATCTCTGTTGCGGCGCTCACGTAATCAGCCATGGTCATGCCATCGGTCTCTATGGTCAGCGCGCTGCCAGGGGCCGCTTCAGGTGCCGAGGGTAGAGGCGTGACCGGTTGGACGTCCGCTGCTGCGATGGCTGCTGTCTTGGATTCAAGCAATTCAAGGGCGTTGGTGAACACCTCCAGGTGGTGGCGTTCCCGGTCCATGGCCAAAGCAAACGAGTCTGCCGCGTCCTGGCGGCCTTCATCCAAGGCATCTTGGATCATCTTGGGATACATGGTGCTGTATTCTTTGGATTCGCCCTCGGTGACTGTCCGCAGATTGACCGCTGTGGTCTCCAGCGCGCCTGAGACCCGCAGGTGGTTCATGCCGTGGATGGTCTCTGCTCCGGCCACTTCCTGGAAGACCTGCGCGACCTCTGGGTGGCCTTCTTCGAGGGCTCTATGGGCGTAGGCGTTGTATTTCAAGTGGGCCAATGCCTCGGATACGATGGCTGACCAAAGGTTTCTTTCCGTCTTTGTCATAGACGGCGATTTTGAAGCCATGATTGTTGTCCTTATTGGTTTCTGTGCCACCACCAATAGACCGCTGGTGGGTGCCTGCAATCAGGCGTGAACAGCCTGGGATTGGAGATTCGTCGGGTCATGGGGCGACGCAGTATATCTTATCAGGTGAGAAGCTGGGCTTGACGGCCAAGGCCTGGCGGATTATAAGCAGGGGAAGCACGGCGTGGCGGGGGATGCTGAAAGAACTCTTGTCTGTTTAGGCTGACTGGGAGGCGTGGTGGGCGATCATGCGCCAGCCGTCTTCCTTCCGGGCGAAGACGTTGGTGGCAAAGGTGCTGAAATTGGATGCTGTTCCCGCAACGACGCTGGTGATGCCCTCTATACAGGTGACGCTTCCGAATTCACCCTGGACGACTATGTTGAGATAACGGACCTGGAACTGCATCAGGTTAGCGTTCTGGAAGATGCGGTCCCAACTCATGCGCACGGCTTCCCAGCCGATTAACGGCGTCCAACCCGGGTGCACACAGACGACTCTGGCCGAGTCTTCCCAAACGATGTCCATGACGGATATATCCAAGTCGGAAAAGGCGTCATAGAACCGTTGGTTCACGGCCTTTAATTCTTCAACAATCTCTGGTTCTGGTTCGGGTATCATTCGTCTCCCTTAGGCTTCCTTGCCTCGGCCAGTTCGGTTGGCCCAGTACTCCCAGGCGCGGCCCTAGGGGTGGGGCGCATCTGACCTTCCGACATAAGTTCGATCTCGTCCGGTGCTAGGTACTTAGCATCGCCTAGGCGTAGGGATTTCAGCAGCAGCCCTGCGTTGACTTGCAAGTAGATGGAATCGATGACAACTTCCCGGATAGACTTTCCGTCAACCATACAACCGTGACCCTGCATGAGAGCCACCCTCCGTTCACCTAGGCATTTGGCCAGGTCTCGTCCTTGTTCCATGGTGGTTACCAACATGCTGATGTCCTGACGATTATCGCTAATGTCCCAAACTAACAGGTCTGGATCGATCAGTGCGGCCAGGTGAAACAAGGGCAGCAGGGGCGTGTCTGTAACGGTGAATGGCACCGCCGCCGGGGAACGGTTGTGCACAACCGCCAGAACGTCGTCCCGGGCCTCGTAGATGCCGCCGCGGATGGGCTGCTCTGGATACGCGGTGCAGCCCTGCCGGTCAATGAGGTCGCTCTCCAGGGCGGATTCCATCAGGTCTAAGACATCCACCAGGTCGGGTGCGCGGGACTGGGAGAGAATGCATCGGTCGGGGTGTTTCGGGTGACGGATGCTCACGTAACCAAAGGCGTCCACCAC
>CAYVIG010000011.1:0-9230 GCA_964451445.1 uncultured Dehalococcoidia bacterium | reverse complement strand
ATCGGTCGGGGTGTTTCGGGTGACGGATGCTCACGTAACCAAAGGCGTCCACCACATCCTCCCGAGCCAAGATCCGGTTGGCTGTGACCAGTTCCTCTAATTGTTCATAGATGTTGTTCATAGGAATAGCGCCAGGTTAGCAGTATGGCCGGGAAGTATATCTCTCCCCGGCCATTACCGATTCACCGATTGTTAGACCGCTCGTCCGAACGAAACGCCGCTGTGTGGCTTAGTGCATTGGGGAGAAGGACGAAGGAATCATGATCTTGTTTTCCTGGCTCACCAAAAACTCACGGGTGGGTGGGGGCCAGGTGGCGGTCTTGCTGGCTTCGGCGCGGACATTCTTACGCTGGTCTAGGTTGTCGTAAGCCCAGATGTGGACCCATTTGTTCAGTCCACCGGTGTCGGTATGCATGGCGGCGACCAACGGAGAGAATTCCTCACGGGCGGGAACAGCGTCAGCCCAGATGTCGATGACCTTGTTGATGCTGCCGACCTTGTAGGTGTAGGAGCGCATCTCGTATAACGCGCCCAACGCCTGGTCTCCGCCAAGGGGGCGCATGAACGGTGCGGGGATGAAAATCTCCGAGTTCATGCTCACGTACATGTCCGGGTCGTTCTTGGGCGGCCAGTTGGGGTCTTTGCCAGCCTCCTCACGGATGCTGTTGCGTTCTTCTACGCTCTCGTAGGGCCAAACGTGGATAACCTGGTTCAACGGGCCGATCTCCGTGTGCCAGAAGGCTCCCAATTTGGAGTACTTCTCGCGGTGGGGCAGTGCGGCGGCAAAATTCTCTTCAAATGTGCCAACGCTGCCGGGTTTCAGGGTATAGGTACGCACTTCGTAAATCATGGCGGCTCCTATCTGGGGTTGGTTGCATACTGCGCACCCTGCCAGGCCATATATGAGTCCAAGCCAGGCTCAATCACAGACGGGTTTGAAGTACCGCGACAGTGTAGCAAAACTGATTTGCTGCGGCAAACGGTTTACTGGTTAGCCTGCATGATGACCACTTTGTCGCAGTATTTTTCAGCCAGCCGCAGCAACTCTTGGTGCGACTCCGAAGGACTGCCTATGGTGCAGACTAAATTCCACAGCCCGGCCCGTGCCTCTCGGCCCAAGCGGGAGATGATCTCAACGTTATTTTTGCCGTCGAAGGGTAATTCTGTTCCGGTGGCGAAGTTGTGCACCGCGCCAAGGGCCTGCGGGTCACCGGCCACGTTGTCGGCATATTTCAGCAATCCAATAGTTGAAGTACCCACCGTCGTGGGATTGGCTGGGTCCAGGACGATGAAGGTCACGGCCCGTTCCTTGGCAGCAAAGGCGGTCACTTACCTGCGCGTCTCTACGATCTGACGGGCGTGGGTGCCCTCGTGGCCCGACGACCGCTCTAGCAGTTCCAGAAGGGTCAGTCCTGGATAGTTGTTGTGAGGGTTGGGCGGGACCACTGGCTGGGCCATCCGTTCCTCGGTCAAGCTCTCCACCAAAGTACGGAACCGCCGGTGGTTATCATTGAGATGTGCTATGTCTTCTTTGAGTTTTTTCTCGCGGCCGCCAAAGGCAGGCAGCATATCCATCTCGCCTGAAGCGATCTTCTCCAGTGCCCTCACATAGTTCTCGGTGTCAAGGTGGTTCAACACTTCCCAGACGGACCACCTGGATCCTAAGAACGCCTCCTCTGTGTCGATCCCTTCTAGTGACTCATGAAGGGCTTTATGTGATTCATCAAGTCGTTTCAGGACCTGGTCTCGACGCTGTAGCGGTGTTAAATTCTTATCTGTCGCCATTGGTCTCTCCCACGGCTTCTTGACTGAGGCTCTTGAATGGTGAGGCCATTCTATGCCCGGCTGTCCTTCGGCGAAAGATGCGCAGTGGTACAATTTTTACCAATCGAGATGCCCAACGAAATGACCAATGCGAGAAACAGAACCGGCACGCCTGCGGCCAGCCTGAATGGGGACTGGCTCACCAAGGAACGACTGCGCAATCTTCTGAATGTGCGCATGCCCCGCGAGGGTGAAATCAGCTCTTCCATCTACCTGCGGCCGGGCGAAACGTCTGAGTCCGCCGAGTGGAAGGAGCGCATCTCACGTTTGGACGGCGCATCAGAAGACAACGGATGTGGGCTGATAGGGCTTAGGGCTGGCGACCGGACGCTAATCATCGCACCGCCCTTTCCGGTGTTGGAAAGTGGCCTGTACGACACTTGGAACGACGAACCGCTCGGGGCGTTGTTGGACGCGAAACGCACCATCGGTGTGGTTTTGGTCCGGCTGGGTCGTTACTCTGTAGCCGTGTACCGGGGAGCAGACCTGGAAAGCTCCAAGACCGACTCCCGCTACGTGAAGGGTAAGCACCATGCCGGCGGCACATCACAACTCCGTTACACCCGCATCAGGGAAGGGCAGATGCGGCGGCTCTACGTGAAGGTTTGTGAGTCCATTCGAGCCCAATTCGAGCCTGTGGCCAGTGGACTGGACCACGTGGTGCTGGGTGGGGAAAAATTCACCCTCAACGGTTTTTTGAAGGTCTGCCCACGACTGGATGAATACAAAGACATCATTCTCAAGAGAAGATTAAACATACGCGACCCCAAGCGGGACACGCTTTTTGATCTAGGCAGTACCATCCACGAAAGTCGCGTTTGGGGTTTGGATTGGTAGATATTGAGCGACGCTGAACTGGAAATAGAAAATTCTCCGCAGGCTGAGTTTAAGCCGACGGGTCGGCCTTGGGACAGCGATCTGGGCGGTTTTGATTTTGCCGGTCGACTGTTGGAGTTCGACAAGGTGCGCGAGCAGTTGGTCAGCCACACCCACACTGTGGTGGGGACGGAGCGCGCCCGCTCCCTGGCCCCGACCCTCGACCTGCTGGACATCGCGACCAGACAGCAGGAGACTTCCGAAGCCTGCCAGTACTTGGACGACGGCGGCGGACTGGAATTCGGGCCTGACCAGGACTTTAGGGAGATACTCCAGCGCGCCTTGCTGGGCGGATTGTTGCGCGGCGATGAGTTGTTCGCCGTTAAGGAGTTGCTCCGGGCGGCCCGCTTTAACCGCACGGAACTGGGCCGACACGAAGAGATACCTCTACTCTCCAGCATCGGGGAAAACATACCCGAGTTGGGCGATCTTGAGCGGACCCTCTCGGGTTCCGTCAGTCCCATTGGCGAGGTGCTGGACAACGCAAGTCCGGTGCTACACAACCTGCGGCAGGACGCCCGCAACGCCCAGAACCGGTTGAACGACATTATGGAGCGCAACTTACGCCGTCTCCAGCGCGCCGAGGTGCTGCAAGAGGCGCTCATAACCCAGCGCAACGGCCGAATGGTGCTACTGATCAAAGCGGAGATGCGCTATAGGGTGCCGGGCATCGTCCACGATGTGTCCGACAGTGGAGCCACGGTGTTTGTGGAGCCCATGCCGGCCATAGACATGGGTAACCGCTGGCGAGAAGCCAGGTTGGCCGAGGATAGAGAAGTTGAGCGGGTGCTGCGCCAATTATCCGGCATGGTCGGATTGTCCGGTGAAGACATGATGCTGACATTGGACCAGATGGCCCGGCTCGACCTGGACATCGCCAAAGCCCGCTACTCCAAGCAAATTAACGCAGTTGCCCCGTGGGTGTCTGATCAAGATGTCGCCGATAGAAGTCTGAAGCTGATACGGGCCAGGCATCCCCTGCTCACCGGCAACGTCGTTCCTGTGAGCATCGACTTGAACCGGTACCAGGAAGTGCTGCTCATAACCGGCCCCAATGCCGGTGGCAAAACTGTCACCCTGAAGACTGTGGGGCTTCTGGCGATGATGGCCCAGTCGGGACTGCACGTTCCCGCTGAAGAGGCCCACTTCCCACGCTTCGACGGCATCTATGCTGACATCGGTGACCAGCAGAGCATCTCGGAGTCGTTGTCCACGTTCAGTTCCCACATCACCAACTTGAAGGGGATCATGTCCCGCGCGACCGTCGATTCTCTGGTACTGGTGGACGAACTGGGCACCAGTACGGACCCAGAAGAGGGTTCGGCTCTGGCCAGTGCCGTGCTCCGGTATTTCCAGAAGGTTGGCTCCTTCGTGGTCGGCACCACCCATCACCGCGGTGTCGCCCGGTTCGTGCAGGAACAGCCAGGTATGGTTAACGCCAGCGTGGATTTGGACCCGAGCACCCTGGAACCGACCTACCATGTGACCCTGGGCCTGCCGGGTCGCAGTTATGCGCTGACCATCGCGGCACGGCTGGGAGTTCCCCAGGAAGTGATCGACGACGCCCGTACCGGCATCTCTCCGGTGGAACAAGCCACCGAGGGACTCTTGCAAGAACTACAGCAGGAACGCCAGGTGGTGGAAGAACTGCGACAGGAAGCAGAGATCGCCAGGGCCGAATCGGTACGCATGCGGCGGGATCTCCATGCCCAACTGGCCGACGTGGAATCGGCGAAGGCCAACCTGGTGGAGGATTCCCGTCAAGAACTGCAAGGCCGCATCAGAGGGATATTAGACCGCCTGGCCCGAGCGGAGCGTTCCCTGGAAGCGTCAGAATTGCGGCAGGGCGCGGAAGCGCGCGTAAGGGCCGCTGCCAGGGCCGAATCAGAGTCTCGCCAGCAGATGCAGAGCCACCGCGACGAGGTCAGAGAGGTCCAACGGGAGCTGGATTCGACCTCCTGGTCACCCATCGAGGTTGAAAGGACGCCCTGGCAAGAAACCCTCAAGGAGGGGGACCGGGTCTATATTCGCGGGATTGCCCAGCCGGTGGAGGTGATAACCCCTCCCGATAACCAGGAAAGGATCGAGGTATTGTTGGGCACCATGCGGGCCAAGATCCCGGTGTATCAACTAGAGCGACAGGCTGATGCAGACCCGACAGCTGCCTCCCAGGGTGTCTACCTAAACCGCTCGTCCAGTGGACCGCCCAGGCGTGGTTTCAGCACCGAGGTTGATTTGCGCGGCATGCGCGTGGACGAAGCCCTCCGCCGTGTTGATGAGGCTTTGAATGATGCTTCGCTGGATGGCGCCAATTCAGTCCGGCTGATACACGGAAAAGGCACCTGGGCGCTGCGCACGGCGATCCGGGAATACCTGCACGGCCATCCGTTGGCGATTTCGGCTCAGGACGGCGAAGGCGCAGGCGGTGACGGCGTCACCGTGGCCGAGTTGGAGTAATCTGTCCCTACTTACCCTGGAACCGTGCCTGGCGTCTTTCTGAAAAGGCTTTGATCCCTTCTTGGAAATCTGCGGTTAGGCCGCTGTTTGCTAAGGCCTCGGTCTCGGCGTCTAGTTGGGTAGCAATGTCGTTGTCCCACGACTGGTCAAATAGAGATTTGACCTTTCCGTAGGCCAGGGTCGGCCCCTGGGCCAGCCGGACGGCGGTTTCCATGGCATGGCGGTGCAGTTGTTCGTCGGCAACGACCTGGTTTACCAACCCCGTCTCCAGAGCCATTTCCGCGCCGATTGGCTGGCTGGCCAGGTAGATCTCCATGGCCTTTCCCGAACCCACCAGTCTGGGCAGCAGATAAGTTGACCCGCCGTCGGCGGTTGCGCCGATGTTGGCGTAGGCCATCAGGAATCGGGCGCTCTGGGCTGCGTAACGGATGTCACAACCCAAGGTCAGGCTGAATCCAGCCCCCGCGGCGACTCCATTTATCGCGCCTACCACCGGCTTCTCAAGCTTTCGCAGCCCCAGCACGACTTTGGTGTGAAGCGCGTCGGCCATCGTGCTGATGTACTTGTGCAGCGCATCTGGCCCGTCATTATCCAGGGTCTCCACAAACGCCTTCACGTCTGCCCCAGAGCAGAACGCTGGGCCGGCCCCTGTGAGCATCACCGCCCGAACGTCGTACCTTTTGCATTTCTCTACGGCTTCTCCCATCTCGTCAACCATCTCTGGTATCAGGGAGTTTCGAGATTCGGGACGGTCCATGGTGATTATGCCGACGCCGTCCACCACTTCAAATTTGATATTCGTTCCAGGCATGGGTTTACACGCTCTCCATGTATTCTGAAATCTCTTCCAGGCCGTAGCCAGACACTGCGATCTCTGGTGCCCAGGTGACCTGGTTCGACGACCAACGCACGGTGGCCCGTCGCTGTGATGCGCTGCCCAGGATGTTGTTGATCAGCCGGAGCACATTATCATTCATGCGAACGGTGTTGGGTTTCAGTGGCGCGGCGAACTTGCCTTCCTTGATCAGGTAGGAGTCACCGATGATCGTGCCACTGAAGTCGCCGCTGGTGGTACCGTTTACCGGGTAGGTGTACCAGATTCGGCCGATGTATACGCCGTTGTTAACAAGTCTTAGTAGGTCCTCCTGGGTGTTGGTACGGTTGCCTTCAATAACCAGGTTGGTGGATACGGAACCGGGCGTGGCTGCGAAGTTACGACCACCGCCGTTGCCAGGACGGAACCCGTTACGCGGCGCAATGCTTGCCAATGAGCTGCTCGGATCGGTGCCCAGTTTTTCCCGGCCCTTGGGGTCGTTCAGGATGCGCTGGTAGTTGTAGTAATCTGACAGCAGGCCGGATAGCTTGCCGTTTTGGATTAATTCGGTGCGTCCGGTGGGCAAGCCCTCGTCGGTGATGGATTTGGAACTAGGTAAGCCGGGCGCTGCGCCGTCATCGTAAAGATTGAAATCCTCTGAGGCGACCATTTGGCCCAGTTTGCCCATGAACGGTGATGCGTCTGCGAAGATCATATTCAGGGAAAGGCCCGGCATCAGCACCCATTCCAGTATCTCCGCCACCGCCTGGGGGCCAAGGATCACGTTGTACTCGCCTGTGGGAATTCGTTCGCCTTCCATGGAGGCAATGGCGTTACGGACGGCTTCAGCGGCAGCCTCTCCAGTGAAATCGCCCAGCCTACTGCCCACAGACCAACCGCTGCCCTTGCTGGCCTGGATCTCGATCATGGCAGTGGCAAAAGACATAACCAGGGTGTTCTGTTCGGTCTGAATCCTGGGGATATGGGTCGAGCCGATGGCCATCCGGTCTTGCAGCATGACCACGTCGCCGCCCAGGATCAGTCCAAGCTCGGCAATACGCTCCGGGTAACCAGCCAGCCCCAACAGATCTTCAGACGATTTGAATGCGTCCAAGGCATGGCCCATCATGCTCCAGCCAGCTTCCACCAGGCCACGTCCGCCGATGCGCATTAATGCCGGGTCATAATTGGCTAGGGGTACTTTGTCTTTGGCAGGCCGAAGGGGAGAATCCAGTTTGGGCAATGATACGAACTCTGCGTCTGCGATCGCTCCGGCGCGGGCTTTTTCCAGAGCGCGTTCCGCGCCCCTAACTGAAAGGTCGGTGGGTTCGCTGCCAAATCCGGTCTTGATGCCGTCCGGAGTGCGGAAAGTGGCTCTGATGCCTAGGCCGTAACCCTCTGTGGACTTGGGTTCTTCGACCCCGTTGCTGGGTATGTGGGAGGTGTAGTTGAGACGAACGGTCAAGTTAGCCCCAGCCGAAGCAAATACCTCTACCTCAGCCACATCCGGCCGAGATGAGGCGAAACCCAGGGCGTCTTTAACGGCGTGGCGGAGATTCGCTAGGGAAAGCACAGTTCAAGGTCCTCCAAGTTGTTAGCTTTGTCTGGAAGACTACTCATCATTTTCTGGCGGCTCAGGTAGGGCCCAGGAATCGTCGGACTCTACGAGTTCATCCAGAGACGGGTCTAGGGCGGCATCAGGAATACCGCGTTGCTGCCGGATGGCTTGGATGCGGTTTAAGGGTCGCTCTAGTGCGCGACGTCGGGTGCCTGACAGGTTTTCGAACCCCTTTTGGGCCAATTCAAATCGCTTGCCGACGAGGTCCATCTGAGCTGTGAACCGGTCCCATTGTCGGTCGAAGCTGGCCAGTTCTGAAAGGATCTCGTTGGAGGCCTGTTCAATGGCAAAGTTGTCCAGGGCGTGACGTATCACGCTCAAAATGGCGAACAGACTAATGGGCGAGCAGAGGACCACACGGTTTTTTAGTGCCTCTTCAACCAGAGCGGCTCCGTACTGTTGGATATAATGGAACATGGGCTCGTTGGGGATGAATACCAGCACATAGTCCAGAGTGTTATCTTCCGGGTTGATGTAATCTCGCCCCACAACCTCGCGGGTGCGGTCGCGAACATCCCGCAGAAAAGCGCGGCTGTGTTCCTGGGTCTCGGCCTCAGAATTAGCCTCCACCAGTTTCATGTAATTTGTAAGCGGGAACTTGGCGTCCATATTCAGCTTCTTATTGTCCGGCATTAATATGGTGAAGTCGGGCCTGGAACCGCCGTCCGCGGTGGTGGTCTGCTTGGTGTAATTGACCGATTCCACAAACCCGATCAGCCGGAAGACATCCTCGGCCATCCGCTCACCCCACTGACCGCGAACCTGGGTGTTGGCCAGGATATTCTGGAGGGCGGAGGAGCTTGAGTTCAGGTTGGCGAGCATGGTTTCCAGGCGTGCTGCTTGCTTGCCTCGATCCACGGTCAAGTTTTGGATG
This sequence comes from uncultured Dehalococcoidia bacterium, assembly GCA_964451445.1. Lineage (GTDB taxonomy): Bacteria > Chloroflexota > Dehalococcoidia > Lucifugimonadales > UBA3495 > UBA9611. The sequence goes on along the minus strand of CAYVIG010000011.1, from coordinate 767 downwards.
GCCTCATTCACCCGGTCCATGCCCCGGCGAATCTCCCCCACCTGGTGGCCGAGGGCGCTTTCCTGGCCCTTGGCGCCCTCCGGGGATTTGAGCAAGCGCAATATCAGGATGATTGCCAACGTCGTGGATAAAAGGGCGACGGCTCCTATAACAATCACTGCTGCTGTCATGGTTTAAACAAATCCTACAATCATTGCCTGGTTAGTCGGGGCCGGTCAGACGTGCGGTGCCACGCATGGTCGGTCCGCCGTTGCTCATGCGCTTGACCTGCATGGGCTGTCCCTTGCCGCAGTTGGGAATGGGGTTCACCCGTAGGTCGTTGCCTACCGCGTCGATGGACATGAAATAATCCCGGCTGTCGGAGGTGATGCCGCCGTTCCGGTACAGCCTTCCCAATTGCCCGTTCTTGATCTCATACACCTTGGCCGCCGTGATCCGGAAGTTCTCCCGGGACTCGGCGATGGACGGTGTGCGGTGTCCGACGATGTAATACCCGTCTTCGACCTCGGAGATGATGCTTTGCGGGTCTTGTTCCCCAGGGCCGAATATCGTGTTGGTCATACGTATCAACGGCACTAATTGGGCCTTCGTGGAGCGAGCGGAACCGTTAGGTTCAGCACCTATTATGGCGGCTGTTTGCCGGTTGTTTAAGAACTCTTCTAGTACGCCGTTCCTCAGGATATAGGCGCGGCGGGCTGGAGTGCCTTCGTGGTCGTACTTGAAAGAGCCGTAACCCTCGATGGTCGGGTCCGAGTAGGCAGTGACCA